>JAFGOK010000469.1 GCA_016926535.1 Micromonosporaceae bacterium
CTGGTCCACGCCGGGCGGGCGGCCAGAGCCCTGAGCAGGGCACTGTGCTGCGGATCGAGGCCTGCGAACGAATCAGCGTCTGCCAGGACGCCACCGGCCGGAGGGCCACAGTCCGGGATACCGGCGTCCACCGTAGCGCCGTCCGTGAAGATCCCGGCAAGCAGACCAGAGACCTCCTCAGTCTCGGCCAGCCGGCGCCGGATGATGGTCGGGTCAAGCTGGACTGGCTCCGATGGCGGAGCCTGCTCCTGGGTCCTCGTCCACGGCAGCGCATGACCAGCGCCCCCCGGTCGCGCCGGGCGCACTACGACTGGGCCTCCGACCGGGCCGGCGGTCAGCCCGCCATCCGAGTCTCCGCCGGTGTGAGCGGCATGCAGCCTGCGGTACGCGACCGCAGGATCGATGCCAAGCGCCTGGTACGCCATGCCCAGGGCGTCGACCACGGCCGGGGTTGCTGGAACCACCTCGGTCGCGATCGTGATCAGGAAGCGGCCAATGGCGGCGCGCTCCCCGGCGCGGCTGCCACCAGCAACACCACCGGTGGCAACACCACCGGCACCGGCTGGCCCCGCGCCGGGGTGCGGAGCCCGGTCGGGCTCCGCACCCCGGGCCGCCCTTGCCGTCAACCGCCACGACAGCCGGGCCGCCAGCCGGGCCAGCGTCGCCGGGGTCACCGGGTCCTCCGGGGTGGTAGCGGACCCCTGCCCGGAGGGCGTGCCGTCCACCGTGGCCCAGCCGAGGACCGTCGCGAGTTCCGCAACGGTCCGCTCGACGGCTCGCTCGACCCCGGTGCCCTCCGGATCGTCGAACCCGGCCGCTGACAGCAGCCAGGCCGCAAGGTCCACAGCGGTGGCAGCCCCGGCGTAGCCGTGCCCGGGGGTATCCGGGTCGGATGCCGCCCGAGGCAGGGTGAAGAGCACGGCAGGCCCCCTCGCCAGGCTGGGCCCGCAGAACTGGGGGTCCGGCTCGATGCCCAGCCCGATCAGGGCCAGGACTCTGGCCAGGCCGGCGGCCTCGTCTCGCGTCATCCGGCCGGCCCCGGCGCACGACCAGAAGACCCGAAGATCATCAGTATCGACCACCGCCCTGGCCCGCCCGTCCAGGTTCGCCGCCGCCCAGGTTCGCAGGTGCCCGAGCGCCCCGCTCTCCCGATCGACGAGTTCCGGCGGCAGCATCGCGGCTGCCGGAAGCGTGTTCCGAGCCTCCGGGTAGCGGGTCAGCCATCGACTGTACGGATCGAGGAGTCGGCAGATCTCGTCCCGCAACCGCCGCAGTGCCCTGGTCGCCCCGGGGTCGGTCAGCGCATCCGGCAAATCGGGGCGCTCGACCACCGTCGAGGGCACAGCGGGGTGGTGTGGCTGGTACACCATCCGAATTGGAGCCCTATTCGCCCGAGGCACCAGCCCGGCGCCGTGCTCGGCGGCATACCTCGGAGCCAGCAGGCGCCAGAACTCATCCGGACAGCGTTGCTGCGGTGCCAGCGGGGGCAGGTCCGGGTGGTACCAGAGCCAGCTGGCAGCCCAGTCAGCCGGAACTGGGGTCCCAGTCACGGCAGATCTCGCCACGGCGATCCGCAGGGCCATCGGCACCGGGCTCCGGTCTGCTCCCGGCTTGGGGGGCGGGGCGAACCTGACCAGGTCCCCGGGCCGCAGGACGCCCGCTGACAGCAACTCGACCAGATCGAGCAACGCCCTGATCGCCGAGCCGAGGTCGGTCGCAGCCGTCGAAGCCTCCGGACGTGTCTCGACGGTCGGGCTTGCCAGCAACCGCCTGGCGGCGGCTACGATGGCTGCCAGCTCACCGCGGACCTCCGGGTCGCGTTCCAGGTCGACCAGGACCCGGTATTCCAGACCAAGCAGGAACAGGCGGAGAAATGCCGGCGGCGCCGAGTCCCCCCGGTGCCGTCCAGCGCGAAGCCACTCAAGGTAGGCGCCACGCTCAACAGGAGACATCGTGCGGTACGACGCGTGCGGGTCAACAGTGGCGGGGTCGCACCAGCCTCCGAGGTCAGCCGGCAGTTCGGGATCGATCAGCTCCGGTTCCCGGTCCGGCCGCTCGCCAGGCAGGTACCGGCCGCAGTAGAGCAGCCCGCCCGGGATATCGTGTCCGGCGATGGTGACGCCCTGCCCCGGCGGCACCCAGCACCGACGCGCACTCACGGGCCTGACTGTAGCCGGGACCACTCGTGCGACCGCACACCGAGGTCGTCAGATAGATTGCGTTTTTCACCGACAGGCAAGGAAGGGTCGGAACGCCATGACACAGACCATTGATGCCGCTTGCTGCGACAGTGCATCGAGCGACGTCGTCGGTGCTCACGTGCCCGACGCCCACGTCGTCGACACCCACGTGCCCGCTCCTCGGGTCGAGCCAGGGCAACCGGCGACCTCTCCGGTGGGACCCACGATGGAGGAGGCGCTCGCCGAGACAGAACGGGCGATCGAGGACGCGGTCAAATCCGCAGCGGTGGCGACTGTCCAGCTCAAGCGGGCTCTGACCAGCGCGCGCACCGGTCAGATGCGTGACCTGCGCAAGGCCCTGGCCTCGGCGGAGTCGTCCGCAGCGGCGCTCGCGGAGCAGGTTCGTAATCTCCACACCGGCTTCGAGTTCAACGAGCAGCAGTACCTCGCTTCGGGCGAGTACATCAGGGAGCTTCTGGCCTTGGCCGAAGAGCGCGGCGTCTCGATGTACCAGGAAGACGACCAGTTGCTGTGTTACCCCTCACTCGTCCGGGTGGTTTCCGCAGACGCGAACGTCGAGATCGACAAGGTGAAGGAGCGCCGGCTGCGGCCCTCGGTCCTCATCGCCCACCTGGCACGCAACCAGGATCGCGCCCCCCGGTTCCGGGCCGAAGCGTTCCTCGACGCGCTGCGCGATGCCTACGACCTTCGCATCCTCAAGGAAGGCAAGAAACCGGACGGCATCGTTCGTCTGGTTGACATCTGGCAGGTGCTCACCCTGCTGCCGCAGGGCGGCAAGTACTCCAAGCAGGAATTCGCTCGCGATCTCTACCTGCTGGACCAGAGCGGGGTCGTCTCGACCCAGCGCAACCCCCGCGAGCTGCGCTGGAGCGCCAGCACCGGGACGAAGGGGGCAGGGAAGCTGACCACCGTCTCCCGTACCGGCCAGCACCAGCAGTACTGGGGTATCTCGTTCACCTGCGCGGCGCCGGAGTCCTGACATGGCCGTTCACTGTGCTCCGCCGCCGCTCGAGGTCGCCGGATACCTGGAATTCCTGGAACGGGAGTACCTGGCTGGCTACGTCGATCAGGGCGGTGCAGCGGTCAAGCTGGTCTCGACCGGCGACCCGACGGCGGCCACGCAACTCGCCTCCGGCTTGACCAGTCTCGGAAACGGGTTCCAGCACGCCGTCGTGGACGCGGCGGCTACGAGAATCCACATGATCGACCAAGTGTTCGCCGCGGTCGCGCAGCAGATCGACTGGGTCGCTCTAGCCGAGGCCGTGGTCCGAACGGCGTGCGGCAGCGCTGGGTTCCCCCCACCAGACGGCGACCTGTCCATCGTGGCCATCGCGCGGCACCACGACGTTGACCCGACGGAGCTCTACCGCAGCGTCCGCAGAGCCATCGAGGCCATGACCATTCGGGATCACCGTCTCGGCAGCGAGTTTCGCACCGCCATGCTGCGGCTGTGCCAGGAACGTCTCGGCCGCGGTGACGTGACCCCCGATGAGCGGGAGACCGTGCTCTGCTGGCTGCGCTGCGAGCGGCTGCCAGCCAGCGAGCTGCGCAAGCTGGCCCTGCATAGCAAGATCTCCCGGGCCAATGCCCGCCAGATGCTCATGTCCCTGACCCACTGGCTGCGCCGGGCAGGTCGGGCGGGTCTGGTGCTCCACCTGGACACCAGTCGCCTGGCTGTCGCCCGCCGCCCGCCGCTCGGTCTGCGGCAGGGGGTCTACTACTCCAAGGCGGCGGTCCTCGACGCGTACGAGCTCCTGCGCCAGCTGGTTGACGGTACCGATCAGTTCGCCGGGCTGATGGCGGTGGCCAGCCTTCCAGCGCAGCTCATCACTGACGACACCCGGGGATTGCCCGCGTACACCGCGTTGCAACTGAGGGTCATCGACGAAGTCCGGGACCGGCGAAGGGCCAACCCCTACGCGGCGCTGGTCCGCGTCGGCCCGCAGGGAGGGGATGACGCATGACGACCGTGACCTCGAACGTGGCCCCGAAACAGCGCACGGCCGGTTCCACCGTCGCCCGGCGCAGGGCGCTGGAGGCGCTGCGCGCCGGGGTGCCCAGCCGGGACGCCGTCGAGGCTCTCGGCTCCGGCCAGTCGGAGATCGAGGACCGCTGTGCCGCGCTGCGCGACGCCGCCACGGCCGGAACCGCCGGGGGCATCCTGCTCGGTGGCGGGTTCGGCTCCGGCAAGAGCCACCTGCTCGAGCACCTGGCGCACCTGTCGCTTTGCGCCGGCTACACCGTCAGCCGCGTCGTGATCAGCAAGGAGACTCCCCTCCACGATCCGGTCAAGGTGTTCCAGGCGGCGATCGCATCCGCCGTGACCGACGGTCTGCCCGGCCCGGCGCTCGGCGATGCCGCTGCATCCCTGGACGTGGAGGGCCGGGCGTACGCGGAGCTTCTCCGGTGGGCCACCGGGGCTGGTTCCGGCCTCAACGAGCGCTTCGCCGCGTCGCTGGCCCTCTACGCCCACCTTCGGGAGCGGGATGCCGCGTTCGCCAGTGCCATCGTGCGGTTCTGGTCCGGCGATCCCATCGGCGTGGCTGACCTCCGGCGCCGGCTGAAGGAGCTCGGCGATGCCCGGGCGTCCCTGCCCCCGGTCGCGGCCAAGGAGCTGGCCCGCCAGCGGCTGCGGTTCGCCGCGAAGCTGCTGACGGCCGCGGGGTCGGCTGGCTGGGTCATCCTGTTCGACGAGGTCGAGCTCATCGGGCGGTACTCCATGCTCCAGCGCGCTCGCTCCTACGCGGAGATCGCCCGCTGGGTCCGCGGCGACCATGGCGCCCCTGGCCTGCCCATCGCGGCGGTCCTCGCCATGACCGACGACTTCGAGGCCGCTGTCATCAGCGGGCGCAACGACCGGGACACGATTCCGGGGAAACTGCGAGACCGGGCGACGCCCGAGGCGGTGGCACTCGCAGCAGCGGCCCAGCAGGGCATGCGCATCATCGACCGCGAGATGGTCCTGCTGTCCAGGCCGGACGCCGCAGAGCTCGACCAAGCCTACAGCAAGCTCCGGCAGCTGCACGGTGCGGTGTTCGGCTGGGAGCCCCCGGACATCGCCGGGCTGGAGCGGCTGGGTGCGACCCGCATGCGGCAGTACGTGCGGGCCTGGATCAATGAGTGGGATCTGCTGCGGCTCGACGCCAGCTACCAGCCGCAGACCGAGATTCTCGATGTCGCCTCCGACTACCGGGAGGATCCTGATCTCGAAGTCAGCGACGCTTCTGGGGAGCGGCCCTGATCGGGACCGCCACGACGGCTCCGGGAGAGGCGAGCGACGATGGACAGCATGGGGTGGGATGCCCGGTACGCGGCCAGTGATCTGGTCTGGGGCGGTGAGCCGAACCGGTTCGTCGCGGAGGAGTTCGCAGGCCTTCGGCCCGGTCGGGTGCTGGACCTCGCGGCTGGGGAGGGCCGCAACGCGATCTGGCTGGCCGAGCGGGGCTGGCGGGTCACCGCAGTGGATTTCTCGTCGGTGGCCGCCCAGCGGGGTGCCCGCTGGGCGGCGGCCCGCGGGATCTCAATCGATTGGGTCGTCGCCGACTTGCGTGAATACCAGCCCGAGCGGGGTGGTTTCGATGCGGTACTGGTGGCGTACCTGCACCTGCCACCCGCTGACCTGGAACTCGTGCTGGGGCGGGGCGCGATGGCCCTGGCGAGCGGGGGCCGGATCGTGGTGGTCGGACACGACCTGACGAACCTGGCCAGGGGAGTGGGCGGTCCGCAGGACCCGGAGATCCTGTACACCCCTGACAGGATCGTGGCCGCGCTGCCAGGTCTGGTCGTCCAGCGAGCGGATCGCGTACGCCGTCCCGTGGCCACGACCACGACCACGGCCACGACCACGGCCACAACCACGGCCGAGGACGAAGCCGAGGGCAAGGGCAAGGGCGAGGGCGAGGGCGCGCAATCGGCGATTGACACGCTGGTGCGTGCCGTGAGGAGCCACACCCACACCACAAGCTGAGTGGTAACGCGGCAGGCGGATATCCGACAATTACGATACCGGATCGTCTCAGAGCCGGGGATGGTGTCTGCCGATGGGCTATGGCAGTCGCTGCGAGTGGATCGGGTTGATGGCCGTATCGAAATCCCGCCGCGAGGCAAGCCAGCGACCACCACGCTGCCATCGACGCGGGACCGCACGACGCCAGCAACCATCGCCTCTGCGATCGGGTAAGACAGGACCCGCAGGAACCCGCGTGAGCTGAGCCGGCCGGCGATAGTTGGCCAGCATGCCGGCTTCCCGCCATGGAGGGGCTGGCGGTCCCGGCTGGCCGCGAGTACCCGATCGGGTGAATGTCACGGTCATCGAGACTCCTGGCGGCCATCCTGGGTCCGTGGCGGTTGGCGGGAAGACCGTTGGACAGTGACGGACCACGAGCATGACATGCGACGAAGGGGGACTCGGATGACCGGTATCGTCGCCGCGGTGGTGGCAGCAGCGACGTCGATCGCCGTGACGGTGATGTCGCTGCTGGTCGCAGATCGCCAACGGCGCCATGCCGAGCAACGCAGCGAACGCCAGCGGCTCAACGCCCGCTATCTCAACCCATTGCGGATGCAAGTGGTAGAGAACCACTACCGTCTGGAGGGAACATTGCGGCGGCTTGCCGAGGCGGACCCGGCCGACGGCACCACCGGCACCGTCAGCGCCATGCTCGTCATCGACGACCCGGCAGAGTTGTCGACAAAGGACAGCAGCTGGTTCAACGGGATCGGCTGCCCGCTCGTGACCGCCGTGTACATGACCGCGAGCCTGTTCGCCCAGATCAAACAGGTCCGCGAAGACATGCCCTACCTGCTGTTGTCCGGCCGAGACGATACCGAACTCGCCTGCCTGATCCTGCGTATCCAGCGTGCCTACCTGTGTGACGACGGCGTCTACTACGTCACCCAGCCCAGCCTCGGGGAGGAGCTCTGGATCCGGCCTGAAGGGCGTCTTCGAACCTACCGGGAGTTCTGCCAACTGCTGACCGACCCAGCCTCGCGCATCTGGTTCGATCGCCTCGTGCGCTTCCACCTGCAAACGGCCCAAGGCGAGCGTACCGAGCAGATTACGACCCTTCTGACCTGCTTGAACGACCTCGGCCAGTATCTCGACCGCTGTGTCGGTGGCGGCGACGCCATCGCTCAGCGGGTCATGTTTGACCCGCAACCCAATTGGGCGCCTCTCCCGCGGACGCCGTTGACACAGGGCACGAGCGATCCGTCGGTGGCGGTTGTCGATGAGCGGCCAGAGTGTCCAGCAGGATCCCCAGCGCGACGATGACCGCAGCAGCAGGATCAGGATGACAAGATTCTCGCGGAGGGTTCCAAGACGCTGGTCCATGGACTCACCGGCTTCGCGCGCTCTGAGACCGGCCGCTTCCCTGGCTGCGGAATCCGTGCCCTGCGCCGCCTCCGCGGAAGCCTGTAGCGCCGGGCCGAGCGCCCTGCGGCTGTACCTCTTCGAGTACGGGCTGACCATCGCATAATCATCTCCACCGGACTGTACTGATACGGCCGATCGACCATACCCCCATGCCAGCGTGCTGACGGTCCAACGGATACTCGACAGTAACGATGCGCTCACTGCCCGCAGGTCCAAGATATTCACCATGACGCATTGTTCGATGGATCGCTCCTCCAAAACCTGCCACTCATCGATTCCTTGGCCCAGGCTGGCGCGCGCTGGCGCCGGAGCCTTGGTGCTTGGCTGCGCCCTCGTGCTCGCCGGGCCAGCTCAGCCAGGGGCCGCGCATCGCGGTACCAGCAGCGACCAGCACTGCGGCAACCGCTGGGGCAAGACCCAGCTCTACCAGACCGTTGTGGATCCGCTGGTCAGCATCGACGGGGTCACGATCGTAGGGAGCGGTTTCGGATCCTCGCTGGCCCCAGTCCCCGGGACCTCAAAGGCCTTCTACGGGTTGACCGACCGGGGGCCGAATGTTGCCACCCCCAGCGGGCTCCGAATCGAACCCCTGCCCGACTTCGTCCCCACCATCGGGCGCTTCCGGCTCGCCCGCAACGGCCGGGCAGTGCTGGAGCGTACGATCCCCCTCCACGACCCGAGCGGTACCCCACTCTCCGGCCGGTTGAACTCGGCGGCCAGCACCGGGGAGACCATCGTCGACCTCCAGGGGAACCCTTTGCCCGCCGATACCAGCGGGTACGACGCCGAAGGGCTGGTCGCCCTCCCAGACGGGACCTTCTGGGTCTCCGACGAGTACGGGCCATTCATCACCCACTTCGACGCCAGCGGGCGCGAGCTGAAGCGTCTGGCGCCTCAGTCCGGAGCCCTCCCCGCAGAGCTGGCCCGGCGGACCCCCAATCGGGGCATGGAAGGGCTGACCGTGACCCCGGACGGCTCCACGCTCGTCGGCATCATGCAGTCCCCCCTGGCCCAAGACGACCAGGGGACCAACCCTGCGGTCACCCCGGTCCGGGTCGTCACCTACCACCTGCGCACCGGAAGCACCCAGGAATACCTGTACCTGCTCGACAATCCCGCGACCAACGCAGGGGTGGTCAGCGAGATCACCGCGCTCTCCTCCACCCGCTTCGTGGTTATCGAGCGGGATGGGCTCTTCCCGCCCACGGCGGTCAAGCGACTCTGGCGCATCGATCTGTCTGGGGCAACCGATGTCGGGCCGCTGGCCCGGGTTCCCGGCACCACCTACCGGGGGGACGCCGGAGGTCTCCTCATCGCAGGGCACACCATCGAGGGCTTGGTCGGGGTGCAGGACACCGCCACCGCGACGGCCACACTGCTCGCGGCGGGCATCCGGCCCGTCGCCAAGTCCCTCTTCCTGGACCTGACCAGCCTGCTCGCCGACTTGGACCCCAAATCGCAGGTGTTCTCGCACGACAAGGTAGAGGGGTTGGTGGTCCTCGACCGCGGCCGTCGGGTGCTCCTGAGCAACGACAGCGACTTCGGCCTCGCCGACCTGCTCGCCGACGACCAGCCCTACCAGTTGAGAGCGAAACTGTCGCCAACGACCGGGCACCAGGATACCGGGGAATTCCTGCTCGTTGACCTGGCCCGCAACCAGACCTGCCGGTGAGGTGGGCGCAGGCGCTCTTGTACCGCATGACGAAAAACGCGAGATGTATTCAACTAGTGCTCACCCGACATCGTGTCCTACGGTGAGATCAAAATGTGCCCCTCGCAGTGCTCGCGACAGCGGGGCGCTTCGGCGTCTTGGCGGTCTACGTCCACAGCCGGAGCAGGTGGTCCGGGCGGGGTCAAGTCCCAAAAACGGGCGCCGCACGGAGAGAGAGGAGCCCTGATCACAATGGCTCGCCCGCTGACGACGCAGACGAAACTCCAGTTATGCGACGCGCTTCTGCGAATTGGCTCCATGAATAGCGCCGAGGGCCGGCAGTTGTACATCACCGAACTGGAACGGCAACTCCAGCAGCCGCTGGAGTATCCCCGGCACACTGAAGTGCGACATGATATTTACGCGTTTGTCAATGTCTGCATGGAACACCAGGGTGCCCTCCGCCGTTTCTTTGGGATTGTCAAACAGTTTCACCCGAACAGTCGCCCGATCACCGACGCCGAGCGTCTGCTCTCCGTGATCGAACAGCCCTATCTACTCGCGGACGACGCGGACGCGCTCGCGGCGCTGATCAGCCCAGTGCCCCAGCGACAGATCCGAGCCATCTGGGCTGACATCCCCCAGTGCCAGCGACAGCCGACGCCCGACTGGTCCGATCCCCAGTCGGTCGTCGAGCGTCTACAGATCGTCAGCGGCCTCGTCGAAGACCCGAGGCTCCTGATCCAGTTCGCCACCCGGCTCGCCAGGGTTAGCGACAATCTCGCAGCAGACGTGGTATATCAGTGGATCCAGCGGACCAGCGAGCGTCTTGGCCTTTCCCCGGATCCGGCCAACCCGCCCCGCCAGTTCGGCGGCCGCGCTGCCTCCACGCCAGCGGGCTCCCAGCACCAGCACCCTCCGACGGCCACCGACGCCACCCCAGAGGACCGGGTGGAGACCAGGCCAGACCCCTCGGCCCCGGACCAGTGGGGGGCGTCGCCCCGCACGACATCCGGCCGTCAGCAGCCCCGACCCACCCGGATCTGGGGCGGGGTCCCCCTCCGAAATCCACATTTCACCGGTCGGGAGGAATTGCTGTCGCGACTCCACACCGGGCTACGTGAGCATTCGAAGGCCTCCGTGCTGCCGCAGACGTTGCATGGATACGGCGGAGTCGGCAAGACCCAGCTGGCCATCGAGTACGTCTATCGTTACTCGGACGAGTACCAGCTCATCTGGTGGATTAACGCGGAGCATCAGGGCGATGTGCTTTCCGCTCTGGACGATCTCGGCCGGTGACTCGATATTCCCGACGTCAACGATCTCCAACAGCGAGCCCACGCGGTCATCGATGCCATCAACGAGTACAAGTACGGCTGGTTGCTGGTGTACGACAACGCCGACCGGCCCGCGGACATCAGCCCATTTGTGCCGACTGTCGGCGGCCACGTCATCCTGACCTCCAGGAATCCTGATTGGAGCACCAACACCCCGTGGGATTCGATCAGAGTCGATGTGTTCGATCGGGCAGAGAGCCTAGCGTTGCTGGCCAAACGAACCGAGATCCTCGACGAGGTCATCGCTAACCAGCTTGCCGAGCGTCTCGGGGACCTCCCTCTCGCGCTGGAGCAGGCGATCAACTTCCAGCGGGCCACAGCGATGCCCCCGGAGGAGTATCTGGTCGCGCTGGCCGAGCAGGTGCAGGATCTGCTGACCGAGGGACAGCCGGCGAACTACCCGACCACGGTGACAGCCCTGCTCTCGATGGCCTTCAGCCGGTTGCGCCAGGAGTCTGCCGCAGCGTCTGAGCTGCTGGAGCTCTTCGCGCACCTGGGGCCGGAGCCAATCTCCAACACGTTGCTGCGGAACGGGCGCGCTGCGGCGCTGTCAAGCGCTCTCGCGGAGGGGCTACGCAAGCCGGTCCAGATGGGCCGGATGATTCGCGACCTCGGCCGGTTCGGCATCGCCCAGGTCGATCCCCAGGGCAAGAACATCCAGGTACACCGCCTGGTCAGGGCCATCCTCAGGGGCACCCTGACCGAGCCGGCAGGTGATGCTGGACCAGGCCCGGTATCTCTTCCGCAAGGGCGACTACCTTGGCAGCCGCGACCTCGCCCAAATCATGGCTGACCGGTGGTCTCGGGAACTGGCCAACGGCGGTCTGGGCATCGATCATGAGCAGACCTTGCTTGCCTACCGGCATCTCGGCAACGCGCTCCGGATGACCGGGGAGCACGGCGAAGCCCGAAGGCTGGACCAGACCGCGTTCGATCGGCTTCGGTCCCGCCCGGACTTCGGCGACACGCATGAGCACACCGTCGCGGTCGCCCTCGGACTCGGGTACGACCTGAGCATGGCTGGAGACCTTGAGGGGGCGCTTCGCAGCGACCAAGACAATCTTCGTCGAGCCATTGCGGTCCACGGACCGGAGCATGACTACACCCGGCGGGCCAAGGACAACGTCGCGACGCAGTTGCGCCAGGTGGGTCGGTATGCCGAGGCGCTGGAACTGTCGACCCAGCTGGTTGACGAGCACACCCGGATCTACGGCTATGAAGGGGACCGGGCGCTCTACCTGGTCAGTGAACGAGCCAAGGACCTGCTGGGCCTCGGGCGGTATCTGGAAGCCATGGACACCCTGGCGCCAGCTCTCGACCTGTGGAGGCAAAGCGGCGATCGCCCGACAACGCACCACCGGTTCAACGCCGACCGCACCTGGGCCATCCTGCTCTACAAGACCGGCCGCCTCGATCAGGCGGCCAATGAGGCGAGGAGTGCCTACCGCAGCCTCGTACTACACCTGGGCGCCGACCATGACAACGCGCTGGCAGCGCACATGACCTACGCCAACTGCCTGCGGGCGAGGAGCGACCTTCACTCGGCTCGGCAAGAGGCAATGCTGGCCGTCGAGGGACATCGCCGCAAATTCGACGCAGATCACCGGTTCCGGCTGGTCGCCGAGGCGAATCTGGCCATTGTTCTTCGGAAACTCGGGGAAGACCGGAGTGCGTACAAACTCACCAGAAACTCCTACGAGCGCCTGTGCGCCACGCTGGGTGAGGAACATCCCTACGCCCTTGCGGCAGCCGCCAACTACAGTGGCTGCCTGATGTGGGCTCACGAGACCGATGAGGCGCGTTCGATGAGGTCCTCAGCACAATGGCTCGGGTTCTCCGTCCCGATCATCCCAGCACTCTTGACGCTCGGCTCGGCCGAAGAGCCGACGTCGACATCGAACCGCCAGCGATCTAGCCCTAAATAGTCAGCGTCGTTATATGATTTTCCGGATATGCCAGGCAGTCTGGGCGTTCGAAGCCCAGATCCGGAGTGTTAGGGTCTACTGCAATCTGGCCGTTCGAATAGGAGCAGAACGCGTGCCGAACCCATCGGCCGAGCCTATCGCTTGAACGGAGCGTGACCGGCGCTTCGACGTTTGACGCGCTGCCCTCACAGCCAGGGTGTGCCACTCCACCTGCGTCCGAGGGGGGAACAACCCAATGAGTGTTTCTTCTTGGCTGCCTCGGTTCGACTCACCGAGCAACCGGTCGTGGGATCGGATCGGTGGGCATTCCGTCCGGCATTGCGACATTTGTGTTTGCACCATGTTCAACAGCAAACAATTCGCTGCAATTCGGAATCGGGGTCTGTCCGAAGTTTCGTTGATGGTCCATCGACAGACGTGAGGTTTGGGAACTCAGGAACGTGGTCGTATCGTATATGAGCGGGTACCATGACCAGGCTCGTCCAGCCCCCAGCCTGGGCGGTCAGGCGAAAGCCACGAGCTACGGTCGCCGAAGCATCGACGGCAGCGAAGTCCGCCTGGCTCACCGTTCCCGCACCGTAGTCAGGTGGCGGGAGGCCGTGCATGCTCAACATCACCAGCGACCCACGAATCGGCGACGATGCCGTCAACGATCAGGGGTATCCCGTCCAGGAACCGGCGACACCAGACCACATTGCATACATCGCGGCCAATACGAATGTGCTCGCCAACTCCGTTCGGAGGCTTCTGGTCGAACTGCGCCACACTCACGCGACCGCCTTCGACCGCCCGCAGGAGGCCATCGCCCGATGGAGCAGCTACATGCCTTAGTCGGGGTGAGCAAGGGCGGGGGCAGCGGGCACGCCAACGCACTCTGGCCCTACCGGGAGCTGAATGTCGACGCCCTGTTCCACAGCGGTTGGCATCCGGTGGCCTTCCAGGAATTCGTTCTGAAAATCCACCAGCGATGCAATCTCAACTGCGACTACTGCTACGTCTACCGGATGGCCGACCAGAGCTGGCGCGTCCGTCCCGTGACCATGTCGCAGCCGGTGTGGACCGCTGCGGCGCACCGCATCGCCGAGCACGCCCAGCGGCACGGTCTTTCGGAGGTCCAGGTCATCCTGCACGGCGGTGAGCCGTTACTCGCCGGCATCGAGCGAATCGTCAACATCGTGACTGGGGTACGCGCCGCGATCCCGGCAGGTACCACGGTGAACCTGGCCATGCAGACCAACGGGGTCCTGCTGGATCAGAGCACCCTTCGGCTCCTGCTTGAGCAGGGCATCCACTTGGGGATCAGCCTTGACGGCACGCAGGAGAACCATGACCTCCATCGCCCCCACGCCGATGGGCGCGGGAGTTACGTCGAGGTCGACCGGGCGATGCGACTACTGTCCGCTCCCGAGCATCGGGCGGCGTTCTCCGGCATCCTCAGTACCATCGATCCCACCACCGACCCCATAGCCTGCTATGACGCGCTGCTCGCCTACCAAGATCGGACTCTGGATCCCATGCCGGCGTCGGATTCTCTGCTGTCAGTGGATTTCCTGCTGCCCCATGCCAACTGGTCCGCTCCGCACCCGGCCTGCGTCAAGGCAACCCATCCATTCGGGGACTGGCTGGTGCGGCTGTTCGACCGATGGTATGACGCGCCGCATCAGGAAATCCGGATCCGGTTCTTCGAAGAGATCATTCATGTCGTGCTCGGAGGTTCAAGCCGCTCCGAGAACATCGGGCTCGCCCCGGCCACTGTCGCCGTCATCGAGACCGACGGTGCCATCGAGCAGGTCGACGCCCTCAAGTCGGCCTACGAGGGAGCCGCCGCCACAGGCCATTCGGTGTTCACCGACTCGTTCGACGAGGTCCTGCGGCATCCCGGGATCGTCGCCCGCCAGATCGGGCTCGAAGCCCTGTCCGATCAGTGTAGACAGTGCACGCTGCGCGACATCTGTGGTGGTGGACAGTATCCGCACCGCTACCGAGCCGGCTCCGGGTTCCGCAACCCATCGGTGTACTGCGCCGATCTCGCCCGGATCATCACCCACATCCGGAACCGGGTCCACGCTGACCTGCGATGCCGACCTGCGATGGCCTGAGCCGCCAACCGGCTCGGTGTGGCTCAGGTTGCCGGCGGCTCGATGTCGCAGTCGGCCCGGCGACCACGGATCGCGTCGATCGTGTCCGGATGGTTCCGGCCGAGCACCCGTTCCAGCGTATCCAGGGTCGCGTCCAGCCGCTGCTGCGCCGCGGCGTCCCCGGCCGCGGACTGCGCGTCGAGTGCGGCGTCAAGGGCGCACGCCAAGGTGTCTGGGTGCTCCTCGCCGCGCACCTCCCGGGAGATCTCCAGCGTCCGCTCTGTCAACGCGCGGGACTCCTCCACGCGGTGGTGTGCCAGCAGGCCGCTGGCATGGTTGATCGCGGCACAGAGGGTGTACGGGTGCCGCTCCCCGAGCATCGCCAGCAGCGTCTGGTAGGTGTCACGCTCCAACTCGAAGGCTGCCCGGCGCTCTCCCAGCAGCCGCAGGATGATTCCCTGGTTGACGTGCGCGACCAGGCTCAGTCGGTGGTCGGAGCCGAACTTCTTGTGGTACCCCTCGACGGCTTCGCTCGCCGCGCTCCGGGCTTCGGCGAGGTGGCCCGCGGCACGCAGCGAGTTCGCATAGGTCATGCCGGCGGCAAGGGTGTATTCGTGTTCCTTGCCGAAGTGGGTGTCAAACGCGAGATAGTTGTTGCGCGCACGCAGCAGTGCACCGTGATGATCGCCGGTCTTGCGGAGCGCGATGGCGATGTTGTGCTCCCCCAACAGGTACTCCCGGCTGTGCGGCTTGAGCACCTCGGCCGCGATCTGCCAGTTCTCCAGCTGGGCGGCCAGCGCCTCGCGGTACCTGCCCAGGCCGTAGAGATCGAGCACGTGCTCGCAGATCCGCCAGAAGGTTCGGGCGTGCGTTGCCCCGAACTCGTCTCGGTGCGCTTGGACGACGTCCACGGAAATCTCGTAGGACTCCTGGAACCGACCGAGCTGCCGCAGGGTCGCGGCAACGTTCATCTTCGCGTGGAAGGTGTACTCGTGGTCCGCGCCGTAGACCCGAATGGACCGCTCCAGGTTCTCCTCGTCACTACGCAGCGCGCCGTCGAGGTCGTTGGCCAGGCTACGGTCGAACCCAAGTCCCAGAGCAACCCCGACCGTGTGCTCATGGTCATCACCAAACAGCGGGTTGGCCCGCAGCAGCTGGAACGCCTGCTCGTCGAGCTCGCGGGCCGTGGAGTACTCGCCGACCATCCGCAGCGCGTTGGCCAGGTGCCGGCAGGCCAGCAGGGTCTGCTCGTGGTCCGGGCCGAGGCCGCCCTCCGCCCGTGATTTCGACCAGGCGTCGACCATCGCCTGGGCGAGGTCTCGGCTGCTGGCGTAGTCGCCAATCTGGAAGAGGTACCGAGCCTGGTCCAGCACGACCAGCCGGGCCTCCTCCCCGTTGGAGTGGATGAGATCGGCCGGTGCGATGTGCGGGCCGAGTTCCGCATGCTCCTCCCAGGTGTCCCGGTCGTCCGGACGGCTCGGGCTGGCAACGCCCAGCAGGTTGCGCACGTTCTCCAGACTCTGGACACTGCGATCCTCGTCGAGCTCGGTCCGCAGGACCGCCTGCACCAGCCGGTGGACCTGGATCTTCTGCCCCTTGGGGTCGACTTTGGCAAGACCGTAGCGGGGCAGGTCACGGATGATCCGATTCATCTGGATCGGATCACGCAGCGCTTTGCGCAGCGGGGCGGACAGGTCGGCTGACCTGCCGTTGCGGAGCACCCCCGCCGAGATGGGCTCCGGCCCCAGATACGCGAAGAGGTCCAGCAGTTCCGCAGCGGCTGGACTCGCTTCGCGCAGGCTGTCGAAGGCCAGGCTGAGGAAGGCCGTCGTTGTGGTGTGGTAGTCGGAGGGTTTCCCCTCGTTGAGGAGATCCCGAACCCGCTCGTCGAACAGGTCCAGGTACTCCTCGACCGGCATGCCGGTCGCGATCTGGAAGTTGACCGCCTGTTCTAGGGCCAGCGGGAGATCGCCGAGTTTCTCAGCCAGTGCGTTTGCCGCCTCCCGAGTGATCCGGGTATCCCGCTTGCCGAGCAGCTCGATACTCTCGATCCGCTTGAAGACGTCGACCTCGATGGCGTTCCACCTCGTTGCCCAGTCCGAGTTCCGCGAGGTCAGAATGACGTGGCCGCCAGCGGAGGGCACCAGAGAAATGATCTCTTCCGGCTGCTCCGCGTTGTCGTACACCAGCAGCCAGCGGTGCTGGGTCGCGCCGAGCGCGTTGAGCACCGTCCGGGCGTGCTGCTGCTTGTCCTGGCTCGCAGGCAACCCAAGCCTCTCGCCGAGTTCGGCGAGCGAGGCCAGCGCCTCGGTGCGTCGCTCCGCCGGGACCCACCAGACCAGGGTATACAGATCGCCGTACCGGTGAGCGTACTCGATGGCGAGCTGGGTCTTGCCGACACCACCATAGCCGTGCAGGGTCTGCGGCAGCACCGATGCCTTCTGATGCCTGGCCAGCTCGTCCCGTAACCGTCGCAGCAGGGAATCCCGCCCGGTGAAGTTCGGATTCCGGAACGGAACGCTGCCCCATATCCGGGGAAGCACCGCAGGCTCGGCAGCCGCCCTCCGGGGGTTATGGACATCCCACACGTCGCCTCCCACAGTGCTGGTGGGGGGTCCGACGACATCACCGGCTGGTGTGGCTGTCACTGTCGTCTCGGACTCCACCTCCTCATGACTGACAGTCCCCGCTCCGGCCTGGTCTGTCTCGCGAGGAGGTCCCTGACGCGAACGGAGACACAGGTCACGGATGTCGCTCGAATCGAAGTAGAGCCGGCCTGCCACGCCATCGATCCAGCCGTGTAGGTCACGGGCGATCCTCCCCGAAACGAGGTGGGCCACCGTATCCACGTACCCCAGCAGGAGGAGTGGATTCCCGGACCCCTCCGCAAGCTCCTCAACGCACTCGACCGCCAGTCGTGGCGCGGACCAGTCGTCCGGCGGCAGCCGGCCCGCCTCGGGGGTGAGGGTTTCTCCCGCAGCGGCCATCACGTCCGTCGGCACTCCACCCAGCAACTCCACCAAGGCGTCCCGCTCCGCCTCGACCAAGAGTGAGCTCGTTTCATCCTGACGTTTGCGCTGGTGGGGCATTGATTTGATGGGAAGTCAACTTCGCCTCTCGCCCAGCTCAGGGGC
>JAFGOK010000470.1 GCA_016926535.1 Micromonosporaceae bacterium
TCGCATGTCGAGGATCGGGGCCGTACCGGATGGCATGAGGACTCCCCTGGTACTTGCTGGTCGAGTCGAGAGTGGATGTCCGGAGTGGGGTCGGTGCCACCGGGTGGCACCGACCTGATCTGGTGTTACAGGCCAAGGTCCTCCGCCTTGAAGAACCCGGAGTCCACCAGCTTCTCCTTGACGGTGTCCTTGGTGACCACGACCGGGGGAAGCAGGTAGGACGGAACGATCTTGACCCCGTTGTCATAGGTCTTGGTGTCGTTGGTCTCGACCGTCTGCCCCTCGATGATCGCCTCGACCATCTTCGCGACCTGGTCCCCGAGGGTCCGGGTGTCCTTCCAGACCGTCATGGCCTGCTTGCCGGCCAGCATGTTCTTCGTGTTGGCCTGATCGGCGTCCTGCCCGGTGACGAGCGGCCAGTCCTTGCCAACCTGGTAGCCGCGCGAGTCCAGCGACTGCTCGATCCCCAGGGCCAGGGAGTCGTTCGGCGACAGGATCACGTCGACCTTCTTGTCCCCGCTGTAGAACGAGTTGAGGCGGTTGTCCATCTCCGACTGCGCCTTCTGGGAGCTCCACTGCTCGATACTGATGGTCGTCCAGTCGTCGTTGCTCTCCAGCCGCTTGCCGGAGGGGATGACGAGCTTCCCGCTGGTCACGTAGGGTTTGAGCACGTCCCATGCCCCGGAGAAGAAAAACTTGGCGTTGTTGTCGTCCGACGATCCGGCGAACGGTTCCAGGTTGAACGGCCCCTTCCCCTGGGCCAGGCCGAGCTGGTCCACGATGAACTGACCCTGGAGCTGGCCGACCTTGTAATTGTCGAACGTCGCGTAGTAGTCAACGTTCGGCGTCGAGTTGATCAGGCGGTCGTACGCGATCACCTTGATCTTCTGCTCACCGGCCGTCTTCAGTACCGGCCCGAGCGCTGTCCCGTCGATCGAGGCGACGACCAGGACCTTCGCCTTCTGGTTGATCATGTTTTGCAGCTGCGTGATCTGCTGGTCGACCTTGTTGTCGGCGAACTGCAGCGTCGTTTCGTATCCGGCCTTCTTCAGCAGGCCCTCAAGGTGAGCTCCGTCGTTGTTCCATCGTTCCAGGCTGCGGGTCGGCATGGCGATACCGACGAGCGCAGGCCCCTGGTCATCGTCATTCCCGCTGCTGGAACGGGTGCTACTGCAGGCGGACGCCAAAGCGAGCGTCGCCACCGCCGCTACCGCGGCGAGGATTCGGATCTTCCTGGACACCTCGGGGTCTCCTTTCTCAGGGGCGGCCCAACGACATGGACCCCGATGCCGACCGGCGAGGCGCCCCACCGCCCGCCGGTGTTCCACGAGTTCGCAAGAACTCATATTTGTTAGGTGGATGAACTTACGCTGGGAAGGACCAGACGGATCGACAAGCCCGTAACAGATCGATAACACTCATCGGCCGGTGACCGGCGCGCTCGGGACACCACGCCCGGTCTCCCCCGACGCCCGGCCCGCCCGGCAGCAGCCGAAGCACTCCCGCTCGCCGAGATCCCGCCACGGCCTCGCGTATACCCCGATCGATGGACCCGGATTGGGCGTTTCGCGCAGTCACCATAGGCTTGCCGCAGCGGTCCCAGACGACCCCGGGACGGTTGTGGGTGAGGAGCCGAGCGGATCATGAAAGCGAGTACAACGCACCAGGACTGGCTGGCGTCTCTGGATGAGCAGCGGCTGACGACGCTGCTGCGCAACCGGCCGGAAGCGCTCCTGCCGTCGCCCCCGCGCACCTGCTCCGACCTCGCCGCGCGACTCGACCTCATCGCCTCCGCCCTCCAAGCGATCCGGACCCTTCCCGCCCCGGCGGTGATCCTGCTGCAGGCGCTGGTCGTCCTCGGGGCCGATCAGCGGGAGGGCGTCCGGCGGGAGCAGTTGCTAAGCCTCGTCGCGCCCGAGGGCGACCCACCGTCCCCGATAGCTGCCCTCGCCCCAGTGCTGGATCACCTCACAGATCACGGTCTGGCATGGGCGGATGAGGAACGGGTCCACATCCCGGCCACCGTCGGGCGAGCCTGGCACGCGCCGCTCGGTCTCGGCCGACCGATCATGGATTTCCTCGTCGCGGTCGACCGCGACCGGATCGCCGCGATCGCCGGCCGGCTCGGCCTCGACAGTTCCGGGCACAAGCGCCAGCTGTACAAGTCCATCATCGACTGCCTCAGCGACCCAGCACGCCTGACTGCGATCCTGGCCAAGGCCCCGGATAGGACGCGGGAGCTGCTGGACGAGGTCGCCCATCACGGGCCGGCGTTCGCCCTGGACTGCGACTACTTCTCGGCCCTCTACGCCAAGCCGCACCAGCGGCCCCGCGAGTTCGAGATGCTGGAGTGGGCGCAGGCCCGCGGTCTGGTGTGGCTCATCGACTACAGCGGGATCTTCGAGATCCCCCGGGAGGTCGGCCGCAGCCTGCGCGGACCGGAGTACCGGGCGGTGATCCCGACCACCAGGCCAGCGATCGAAACGGCAACCATCGACCCGGAGGGCAGGGAGCACCAGGCCACCGGCCAGGTCGTGGCGCTCCTCGACCAGTACACCGCGATGCTGGCCACGGCGGCCAAGACCCCGATCGCGCTCCTCAAGGCTGGGGGCGTCGGGGTGAGGGAGCTGAAGCGGCTGGCCGGAGCCTCCGGCTGCACCGAACCGGAGATCCGGCTCTACCTGGACCTCGCCGCGAGGACCATGATGCTGGACGAGACCCGCAACGGCTCGGGCCTTGAGCCGACCGTGGTCTTCCGGCGCTGGCGGCACCAGTCGCCGGAGGAGCGCCTCGGGGTGCTCCACGCGGCCTGGTGGCGCCTGCCCACCGCCCCCCTGCGGGACATCGGCGACGGTAAGCGACGCACGCCCCTCGCCCAGGACAGTTACGGTCTGTCCAGCAGAGATGTCCGGCGGGCGATCCTCCGGCTGCTGACCCAGCTGCCCGCCGAGGCAGAGCCGCGCGGCCCGGAGACCATCCTCGCCGCAGCAGCCTGGTACTGCCCGATGGTCGCCCCCGAGGCCAGGGACACCGAGATCACTGCCGCCCTCACCGAAGCCAGGCTGCTTGGCCTGAGCGCCGAGGTGGGATTGACCAGCATCGGTCGGGCGCTGGTCGCCGCAGATCCCCACGAGGATCCCAGCACCGGCAAGACGCCGGCCCCTCCGGAAAGCATGATCAAGGCTACTGGCCAGCTCCTCGGTCGCGCGCACCAGCAGGCACGGTTCGGGGCGGATCTGACCGCCGTTGTCACCGGCCCGCCCTCAGCCGACCTCGCCCAACTCCTGGACAGCACGGCGGACCGCGAGTCCAAGGACGCCGCCTCGATCTGGCGGTTCGGGCGAGCCAGCGTTCGCAGGGCCCTGGACGCCGGGCAGACCGCGCAGGGCCTGCTCGCGGCCCTGGCGGTCGTCGCCCAGGGCGAGCTGCCCCAGCCGCTGGTCTACCTGATCGAGGACGTCGGGCGCCGCCACGGCGAGATGCGGGTGGCGGCTGTTGCCTGCTGCGTGCTCTGCGACCAGCCTGCCCTGCTCGCGGAGGCGGCGGCCCACCGCAAGCTCGCCGCCCTCCGGCCGAGCCTGCTCGCCCCGACAGTGCTGGCGAGCGAACGTCCGGTCGACGAGACGCTGGAGGCACTCCGGGCCGCCGGGTACCTTCCGGTACCTGCGCAACCGGATGGCACGATCGAGCTGGTGGCGAGCACCCCAACCCCGCAGGGTCGGGCAGTCCCGCGTGGCCGGGCGGTTCGGCGGGAAGACTCCCCGTCGCAGAGCCGGGCAGCCCGGCGGCGAGGCTCGCCGTCGGATCCAGCTGAGGTCGCCAAGCGACTCCTCAGCGCACCCCGCTAGGCGCGACCTGCGTGAGTGCCGGATCGTGGCCGTAGAGTGGACCACTATGGCGCTGGCAATCCGGAA
>JAFGOK010000471.1 GCA_016926535.1 Micromonosporaceae bacterium
ACCACCAGGTTGGGGTTGTCCAGCGCGGCCCCGTAGGCGTGGGCGAGGGAGTACCCCAGCTCGCCCCCCTCGTGAATGGACCCGGGGGTCTCCGGGGCAACATGGCTCGGCACGCCACCGGGGAACGAGAACTGCTTGAACATCCGCCCCATGCCCTGGGCGTCCTGCCCGATCCGGGGGTACACCTCGGACAGTGTCCCCTCCAGCCAGACGTTCGCGATCAGACCGGGACCGCCGTGCCCTGGCCCGGTGACGTACAGCAGATCCTGATCGCGGGTCGCAGCGATCCGGTTGAGATGGGCATAAATCAGGTTCAGACCAGGCGTCGTCCCCCAGTGTCCCAGCAGTCTTGGCTTGACGTGCTCTGGCCGCAACTCCTGGCGCAGCAGCGGGTTGTCCAGCAGGTAGATCTGCCCGACGGACAGGTAGTTCGCCGCGCGCCAGTAGGCGTCGATACCGGCAAACTCGACGCTCGAAAGGATCTCGCCGTCGACTACACGCATGGTGTCTCCCCTCGGCGTTCGATATGGAACATGGCCACTATGCCGCTACCCCAAAACGGCGGCACCATGCACGCCATGGTACGCAGGAGCCCTCGCCGCGGCCTGCGAACAGCCGGTCAGCACCTGAGGCCGGTCAGCACCTGAGGTGCGCAGCGAAACTGGCGCCTGCCGCCAGTTAGGGCATGCTTGGACGGGTTGCAGCAAACAGGCGGCGTACGGTGGGTGATGCTTGAGAACGAGGAGGCACAGTGGCGCGCAGCGTCTACGTCGCGGGAGTGGCCCGTGGTGCTGGAAAATCCGTTGTGGCGCTCGGGGTCGCAGAGTTGCTGTCGCGGAGAGTCGACCGATTTGGCGTGTTTCGCCCACTCGTAGCTGATACTTCCGACCGAGTCCTCGCCTTGCTGCGCGAGCGCTACCGGATCACGACGCCGGTCGAGCAGCTCTACGGTGCGACCTACGCGGAAGCGGCCCACCTCCTCGCGGAGGGCAGGTCCGACGAGCTCATCGCGACCATCGTCGAACGGTACCGGGTCGTTTCGCGCTCGGGGCGCACCATGCTGGTCATCGGCAGCGACCTCGCCGACCGCGACGAGGACAACCACTACCCCGGCGCCCCGCACGAGCTGGCCTTCCACGCCCGCCTCGCCGCGGAGTTCGGCAGCGTCGTGCTGCCCGTGGTCGACGCCCACCGGAGGGAGTCCTCGGAGGGACGGCGGGGCAACCACGCCGAGGAGGTCGGGGATCAGGTCAGGGCGGTCTACCACACCCTGGACGGGCTCGGCGTCACGGTCCTGGCCATTGTCGTCAACCGGCTCCCCCTCCCGGAACGCAACCGGCTGCTGACCTGCGTCGAGAGCCTGCCCGTCCCCGTCTACGCCGTTCCGGCGGTCCCGGAGTTGTCCGCCCCGACCGTCGCGGAGATCGCCCTCGCCATGCACGCCACCCGGATTGTCGGGGACGACGCTGCGCTGGCCCGCGACGTCCGCAACATCATCGTCGGCGGGGCGCATGTGCCGACCTTCCTCGACTACCTGACCGACGGCACCCTCGTCATCACCCCGGGAGACCGCGCGGATCTCATCGTCGCTGCCTGCGCCGCGCACGGCGCCGGCATCGTCTCGCTGGCTGGCATCGTGCTGACCCTTGCCGTTCCACCGGATCCGCGGGTGGTCCGGCTCGTCGAGCGGATGGACCCGGGGCTGGCCGTGCTCTCGGTGCCGGACGACAGCTTCAGCGCCGTCCGCGAGGCGGGCCGGATCGAGGCACGGCTTTCCCCGACCACGCTGAAGAAGGTCGAGATCGCCCTCGGAGCATTCGAGACCAGCGTTGACACCGCCGGTCTCGGCGCCCGCATCGCTGTCGCCCGGTCCGAGCGGGTGACGCCGATGATGTTCGAGTACGACCTGATCGAGCGGGCCCGGGCCAACCGCAGGCGCCTCGTACTCCCGGAAGGCTGCGAGGAGCGGGTGCTGCGGGCCACCGAGATCCTGCTGCGCCGGTCCGTCGCTGACCTGACCCTGCTCGGCGATCGGGCAGAGGTGAACCGCAGGGCGAGGGAACTCGGCGTGGACATCGCCGGGGCTGAGATCGTCGACCCGGAGACCAGCCCGTGGCGGGAGCAGTTCGCGCAACTCTACGCAAACCTGCGCAAGCACAAGGGCACCACTCTTGATCGGGCGCGGGACGCCGTCACCGACGTCAACTACTTCGGCACGCTGATGGTCCAGGCCGGCTACGCCGACGGGATGGTCTCTGGAGCGGTGCACACCACCGCCGCGACGATTCGCCCGGCCTTCGAGATCATCAAGACCAGGCCGGACGTCAGCGTCGCCTCCAGTGTCTTCTTCATGTGCCTGTCCGACCGGGTGCTCGTGTACGGCGACTGCGCCGTCAATCCCGATCCGAACGCGGAGCAACTCGCCGACATCGCGATCAGCTCGGCGGAGACCGCGCAGCGGTTCGGGGTCGAGCCGCGGATCGCGATGCTGTCGTACTCGACGGGCAGCTCCGGCAGCGGCGCGGACGTCGCGAAGGTCGCCGCGGCGACGGCCCTGGTCCGGGAGCGTTGCCCGCATCTGCTGGTCGAGGGACCGATCCAGTACGACGCCGCCATCGACCCCAAGGTCGCGGCGACCAAGCTGCCCGGCAGCCCGGTCGCAGGCCATGCGACGGTCTTCATTTTTCCGGACCTCAATACCGGCAACAACACCTACAAGGCCGTCCAGCGATCCGCCGGAGCGGTCGCCGTCGGGCCGGTGTTACAGGGGCTACGCCGGCCTGTGAACGATCTGTCTCGCGGGGCGACCGTGACCGATATCGTGAATACCGTTGCAATCACCGCGATCCAGGCCGCGAGCGGGCCGAATCAGGAATGAGCCTGCCCCTCTGCCGCACCCCGGCGGAGGCCAGCCGGCTGACCCATCATCTGGAGGCGTTGTGATCCTGGTACTCAACTGCGGCTCATCGTCGCTCAAGTACCGGCTGGTCGATTGCTCGAACCCCGCCAACCGGCGGGGCGGGACGATCGAGCGAATCGGCGAACCCGGCGGCGAGGCCGCAGACCATGCTGCGGCCCTCCGCAAGGCCGCCCGCGATCTGGGGCTCGACCCGGGCGACATCCGGGCCGTCGGACACCGGGTCGTCCACGGCGGGACGCGCTTCCGCCAGCCGACCCTCATCGACGCCTCTGTCATCGGCGCGATCCGCGAGCTGATCCCGCTGGCCCCGCTCCACAACCCGGCGAACCTCACCGGTATCGAGGTCGCCCGCGAGCTCGTGCCGAACGCGCCGCACGTCGCGGTCTTCGATACCGCCTTTCACGCCACCCTGCCGGACGCCGCCGCGACGTACGCCCTCGATACCGATCTTGCCAAGCGGTTCGGGATCCGGCGGTACGGCTTCCATGGTACTTCACACCGGTTTGTCTCCCGACGCACCGCCGACCTGCTGGGCCGGCCGCTCGCCGAGCTCAACACCATCGTGCTGCATCTGGGGAACGGCGCGAGCGCAGCAGCCGTCGCCGGTGGCCGCTGCGTCGAGACCTCGATGGGGCTGTCTCCGCTGGAAGGCCTGGTCATGGGGACCCGTCCCGGGGATCTCGACCCGGCCATCGGGATGCACCTGCACCGCGAGGGAGGCCTGAGCATCGATGAGATCGACGAGATCTACCAGCGCCGCAGCGGCCTGACCGGGTTGTGCGGGGACAACGACCTGCGTCGAGTCCTAGAGCGCCGGCAGGCCGGAGACCCGGCGGCGGCCCTGGCTGTCGAGGTCTACTGCCACCGGATCCGCAAGTACATCGGGGCGTATCATGCGGTGCTCGGCCGGCTCGACGCGATCACGTTCACCGCTGGGGTCGGGGAGAACGCCGACGAGATCCGCCGGGATTGCCTCGCAGGGCTGGAACCCCTCGGCATCGCAGTTGACCATGATCGCAACGCGGGACGCTGCCCGACCGCCCGAATTATTTCGCCCGATCACGCCAAAGTCGCAGTCTGTGTGGTCCCAACGGACGAAGAGTACGCAATCGCGGAGGAAACGGCGGAATTGCTGTTTGCATAGGCCGCAAGGGCCACCAGGAGTCAGGACCTTTGCCTCTCCACATCCCGGCACGCACTCGTGTCGAGACCCCCGCCCAGGCTACCATCGAGTTCATGAAGGAGGAGCCCACGCGCCAGGCCTTGTCGCTTGGGCTCTCTCCCCTGTCCCGGGTCGATCTCGACGACCTCCTTCAAGCGCTTCTCGATCGGGTTGGCCAGGTCGTTGCCAGCAGGGAGCAGCTGCGGGCCCTCCTTGACGCGGTGGTCGGGATCGGCAGCGAGCTGGACATGCGGGGGACCCTCAAACGCGTCGTCGCGGCGGCGTGCCGCCTCGTCGACGCCGGGTACGGCGCGCTCGGCGTCCTGGGCTCCGACGGGCAGACCCTGACCGAGTTCATCACGCACGGCTCGCCCAGCACGGCAACCCCGCCCAGCACGGCGCGCCCTGCCGGCGGATCTGGCGGATCTGGCGGATCTGGCGGATCTGGCGGATCTGGCGGATCTGGCGTCCAGCCTCCGGCCGGTGCAGGGGTCCTCGGGATGCCGATCAGGATCCGGGACGGGGTCTTCGGCAACCTCTACCTCGCGGACAAGCAGGGCGGCGGCGAGTTCACGGACGACGACGAGGAGATCCTGGCGGCGCTCGCCGTCGCAGCCAGCTCGGCGATCGACAATGCCCGGCTGTACACCCAGATGCGCCGCAGGCAGCGCTGGCTCGAAGCGGCTGCGGAGATCACGTCAGTGCTGCTCGGCGAGGTCCAGCGAACGGCAGCGCTCCAGCTGGTCGCCGCCCGTGCCCGCGAGGTTGCTGAGGCTGATCTCGCGCTCGTCCTCCTGCGCGGCGTCCCGGCCGGCACCATCGCCGTCGAGGTCGCAGACGGCGCTGGCGATCACCTGGTCGGAACGACGGTCACCGTCGCCGGCAGCGAGTTCGAATCGGTCCTCGGCGAGGGTCACCTGACCGTTGTCGGAGATCTCGACCAAGCCGCAGGCTGGCCTGCTGAGTTGCACACCGGGACAGCGCTGCTCGTGCCGCTGGTCGCCGGGGGGACGGCACTCGGAGCGCTGGTCGTCGCGTACCGCCCAGGGAGTGTCGCCTTCGCGGAGGATCCAGACGTCGCGCTGGTCGAGACCTTCGCGGGTCATGCCGCCCTCGCTCTGGAGCGAAGCAGGTCGCAGGATGAGCGGGCGATGCTCGCCGTACTCAGTGACCGCGAGCGAATCGCCAGGGACCTGCACGACGTTGTCATCCAGCGCTTGTTCGCTGCGGGGATGCAGTTGCAGAGCGCTGCCCCATCGATCGCCCCGGCCGAGACCCGGGCCAGGATCGATGGGGTCGTTGACGACCTCGACAACACCATCCGGGACATCCGGGGTGCGATCTTCGAACTGCGGGCACCGGTCTACGCGGATCTGCGAGCCGAGATCCGCTCAGTGGTCGATGCGGCGCGCAGCGCCCTCGGGTTCAGGCCGACCCTGACCATCGACGGACCCATCGACAGCGCCGTCCCGGACGACCTCCGCCAGACCGTTGTCGCCGTACTGCGCGAGGCGCTGTCCAACGCGGCCCGTCACGCGCGGGCCGATGACGTCGACGTGGCGGTGGCGCTCGACAATGGACGAATTGTCCTGGTCGTCTCGGACGACGGGATCGGCCCGTCCGGCATCGTCGCCCGGGGCGGATTGGTGAACCTGCGCAAGCGCGCCGAGGAGTTCGGCGGTGGCCTCGATCTCTCTGCGGCGGG
>JAFGOK010000472.1 GCA_016926535.1 Micromonosporaceae bacterium
ACTTTTAATCTGTAGGTTCAGGGTTCGAGTCCCTGGCGGCCCACATTTTCCCAGCTCACAACCTTGATCATTATCCTATGTGTAGGATTGACCGCCCTGTTTGGACGAATTCGATACGCTTGGGCGGTCGACACGTGCAACATCCCATTCGGCCAGACTGTCCACCTGTGGCAGCACGCCGCTGCCGATCGACGAGGAGATCCTCGCCGATACCTGCAGACTGCTCGAGAACGGAGATCATCCGCATACTGAGGTACGTTCACGAAGCGAACTGTTGTGGCACTCGGCGGGGAACCATCTGATGATCAAAGCTGTCTACTTCGACGTCGGCGAGACCCTGGTTGACGAGTCGCGTGAGTACGGGACCTGGGCGGACTGGCTCGGGGTCCCCCGGCACACCTTCTCCGCGATGTTCGGAGCCGTCATCGCCCAAGGGCTGGACTACCGCGAGACGTTCCAACGCTTCCAGCCCGGCTTCGACCTGACCACCGAACGCCAGCGGCGCGCCGACGCCGGCGAGCCGGAGACCTTCGGCGAAGACGACCTCTACCCGGACGCCCGCCCCTGCCTGCTGGCCCTGCGAGCCATGGGGCTACGCGTCGGCGTGGCCGGCAACCAGACCTACCGCGCCGGAACCATCCTCCACAGCCTTGACCTACCTGTCGACGTGATCGGCACATCGGACGGCTGGGGCGTGGAGAAACCACACTCCGCGTTCTTCGAACGCCTACTCGAAGAGGAATCCTGCCCACCATCGCAGATCCTGTACGTCGGCGACCGGCTCGCCATCGACCTCGAGCCGGCCCAGCAGGTGGGCATGGCCACCTGCTTCATCCGCCGAGGACCATGGGGCTACGTCATCCACACCCCGGTCGACGTCCTCGACCGCTGCGACCTGCGTATCAACGGGTTGGGCGAGCTACCGGAGGCGATCGCGAAGCTCAACGCGGCTGACGCGACCTCATAGCCGCGCTTGGAGGAGCCCGTGCGCACCATGGACCCGCCAGGCATCGCGATCCTCGCCCCGGTCCAACGCTTCGACCGTCCGGGGATGTCGACCTATTCACCGACTGGCAGCGGCGGGCGGACGTCCCCGCAGCGGTCGACGTCGTGGCTGCGGCCCTCACCGACCACGGATCCACGGTGTCCATCGCCGCCCGTGGAGAGAACTTCGCACGGTTGCTGGCCGCCGCCCCCAGTGCCGGCAGCCAGGACCGGCGGGACAAGGTCGAACTGTCCGCGCACTGGCGCACCCACCCTCCGGTGCTCCTGGATGTTGGCCCCGTGCTGCATGTCGAGGATGCGGTGACCAACAAGATGTGCGCCCTCGACGGCCGCGCGCTGCCCCGGGACTTCCTCGACATCGACGCCGCGCTGGGATCCGGTCGCTTCACCTGCGAACGGCTGCTGGAACTGGCGGCCAACGCCGACGGCGGATTCGATTCGAGGATGTTCGCGGACGTACTCGGCGTGCTCGCGCAGATCACAGACGCGGCATTCGCGGCGTACGGCACGTCCCCCGAGTGGATCAGTGGTCTTCGACGACGAATCGCACGATGGCGGGAGGAACTACTCCAGCAGTAGCCCTCTTCGGTCTCACACGGTCGTCAAGGCACGTCACGACCCGGCCAGCCATCACCATCGAAGACTGCGTCTTGCCGGACACACCCCGACAGCGAACAAAGCTACAGGCTCCCAGTCTGCAGGTTCAGGGTTCGAGTCCCTGGCTGCCCACTCTTCTCCCAGTTCGTAGCCTTGATCATAGTTCTACGTGGACGTTTGGGGTTGCTCTCGTCGCTCGAACTCGACACACCCAAGCCGTCTCAGATCCCGTGGGCCACCGCCCTGCTGGGTGGGGTCCCATCATCACCCGACACTCAGGTGAGATCACCAACGCCCTTCTCGTGCCCGCGTAGCCGCTCAGAATGCCGCCGGGGCGACAGTCCGGTGACGTGGGTGCCGCTACCGCTCGTCCAACCGCAGGAGAGGCACGTCGTACAACTCCGGATCGCGAATTCGCCGAATGTCCGGTTCGGTGATCTCGACGACGACCAGTTCGGTCAGGAACTGAACGGTGGCCGCGAGCAGGTGACTGGTGTGCCCGGTGGCGCTGTGCTCCTTCACCCCCACCGAGCAGTGGATGTGCGGCAGGACCCGCTTGGTGTCCGGATCCCAGGCGAGGGTGCCCGCGCCGACCGCCTCGACGTTGCGCAGGTGCACCTTGGACCAGATCGGGGCCTCCGGGTCGTCCACCCGGTCGCAGGCGCCCACGATGTCGACACACCGGAAGCCGGCGATGAACATCGGCAGGTAGCCCTGCCGGATGTTCTCCGCCCGGCAGAACTCGCCCAAGGCCGCGAAGAAGTCCTCCCCGTGATCGAACGTCACCACGAACGTCCGCCCGGTCCGCACGGCGCGGCTACGCATCATCGTGTCCCTTCTTCTCGCCGATCGGGGTTGTCGACGGCGGCCAGGGTCGGCCATGGCCACGACTTTGGGTCGGCGTATCCGCCTGCGGCCGCGAACGCCGCATGGAGGCGCGGCTGGTCGCATCCCGCCTGGAGCAGGGTGCGCAACATGATCCGGGCCTTGTAGGGGTCGAGTAGCCCGGCGCAGATCAACCCGCATTGTTGAAGATCAACTTCGGATCCAGGAAAGGCGTACGTGTTGCGTAGGGCTGGCCCAGCGCCGGTCCTGGAGGCGAGCACCACCGGCATGGTGGCCGCAAGATGCTCCAGGATCGGCACGAGACGTTCGGGAACATGCCCCACTCCGAAACCGGCGACCACCAGCCCGTCGAGGTGCTCTGCTGCCCCCCGAAGCATCGCACCGTCATCACCCAGGGTCACTGTGTGTAGCCCGACCCGGCAGTCCAGCGCGTTCGCGGGTTCCGGCAGGGTGTACCGGGCGGTCGGGCGGACCAGGATCGTCGGTTGGCCTTCCACGAGGTATCCCAACGGTCCGGTATTCGGTGAGACGAAGGTCGCGGGACTGGTGGCGTGGGTCTTACGGACCCGGGCCGCCGCATGGATCTCGTCGGCGAACGCCACCAGGCAGCCCAGCCCGCGCAGCGCCGGACTGGCCGCCGCACTGATCGCTGCGAGAAGATTGGCGGGGCCATCCGCCCCGGCCAGTGTCGGGTTACGCATCGCGCCCGTGATCACGACAGGCTGCTCGGTCCGGTGGAGGAGATCCAGGGTGTAGGCGGTTTCTTCGATTGTGTCGGTGCCCTGGGTGACCACGACCCCGTCCGCGCCATCATCGAAGCACAGCCCAATGTCCTGGCGCAGCGCGTCAAGATCGGCGAAATCAAGAGACGCCCCCGGCAGCCGCCGGACGTCAATCATCTCCAAGTCGACGCTCACCTCGGAAAGGCCGGGCACGGCCGCGAGCAGATCGGCGGCCGACAGCGCCGGGACGACCCCACCATCCGGTGTGGCCGCCATGGCGATCGTGCCCCCCAAGCCGAGGACAGCAACTCGCCGTGCTGGTGCGGGGTTCGACAACGCTGGTCTCCTTGCTGGCGGGACTGGCCAAGGCAGCCTATCTGTCACATCCGGGAAAGCTCCCGACGTACTGGCAGGCACGTTCCAGCGCATCCAGTCGCAGAAGTCTGCTGCGTGGTTGGGCGAGCCCGGTAAGCCCGTGAGCGGCACACTCGGAGCAGCGCCGAATCAGCCATGACCATGGCACGCCCAGGTAGTCGGCCAGATGACACAGTCGCTCAGCCGGATTGTCTCCCGAGATCACCGAATGGGACTCGGCAAAGCCGACTGCGTCGACACAATCCCGTACCGTCGGGTGTTGGTCGGTCAGGTCCACCTGCCAGATACCTTCTGCCCGGACCCAGTTGGCCACGATCAGTCGACCCCGCGGGTCGAGGACGAAGCCTGACCGACCCCGATAGTCGCCGCCGGTCACGACCGCGACCTGAACGCCGAGGGACTCCATGAGCGCGGCAGCCAGGAGCAGCAGGATTCGTTCGGGGCTGGAGGAGACCATGACGGCGGGTTCCGGAACGCAGAACACCCTGGTCATCGGCACCGTCTGCCGCGCGTAGCGGCTGGCCAGTGTGCGCAGATAGTCGAGTTTGTGGCTGAACAGCAGCCATGAGCTGGCTTCCTCGCCCCGTTCTTCCGTCGTCCAGAACTGGGGAACCGACGCAAGGCTGTCCGCGTTCCGCAAAATGTGCCCGGCACAGAACGCGGAGCCGAGCCACCGCTGCGCGACCGGCCCCAAATCGCAGGCCAGGTCACGACTGGCGGTCGAGGTCGGCATCGGCTC
>JAFGOK010000473.1 GCA_016926535.1 Micromonosporaceae bacterium
AGACCGCCCACCTCGATGAGGGCGACAAGACCGCCCACCTCGATGAGGGCGATGAGACCGCCTCGACCTTGACTGCGGACGAGACGGCCGACGGCTCGGAGGACCCCGTCGCCGCTTTGCGTGCGGCGTTGCGGTTCGCGCCCGGGGACTGGTTCGTGGTGCATTCGTACGCCGGGTACGAAAACAAGGTGAAGGCCAACCTTGAGACTCGGATCTCCAGCCTCGACATGGAGGAGTTCATCTACCAGGTCGAGGTCCCGACGCGGGAAGAGATCGAGATCAAAAACGGCAAGCGTATGCAGGTCCAGAACAAGGTCTTCCCTGGATACATTCTGGTACGGATGGAGCTGACCCCTGAGTCGTACTCCTGTGTCAGAAACACCCCAGGGGTGACTGGGTTCGTCGGGGCGACCGATCGTGCCGATCGTCCCGCCCCCCTGTCACTCGACGAGGTCGTCAAGTGGCTTGCCCCAGCAGTTCACCAGGAGAAGAAGGGCGCCAAACCCGAAGTCAAGGTGTTGGACTTCGAGGTTGGCGACTCGGTCTCGGTCACGGACGGAGCGTTCGCATCGCTGCAGGCGACGATCAGTGAGATCAACGCTGATCAGCAGAAGCTCAAGGTGCTTGTTTCGATCTTCGGCAGGGAGACCCCGGTTGAGCTCAACTTCAACCAGGTTGCCAAGATCTGAGGCCATATCCGACTGACCCAGGGCACCGCGTTCACCGATCCGGCGGCTGCGGTACCCTAGAGCGTCCGCCTGACCGCTGGCGTGATTTTGCATGCACGAACGGCGATTTCCGGTCGGACATACCTCTTGCCAGGGAAGACAAGAGCCTAGCCCAGGAAGACACGACACCTCATGCCTCCCAAGAAGAAAAAGAAGCTCGTCAAGACGTTCACGCTTCAGCTGCCAGCGGGACAGGCGACTCCGGCGCCGCCGGTCGGTCCCGCGCTCGGTCAGCATGGTGTGAACATCATGGAATTCGTCAAGGCGTACAACGCGGCGACCGACTCCAAGCGCGGTGACATCATCCCCGCGCAGATCAGCGTGTACGAGGACCGCACCTTTACCTTCGTGCTCAAGACTCCGCCAGCGGCTCAGCTGCTCATCAAGGCGGCCGGTGTTCCCAAGGGCTCCGGAGTGCCCCACCAGGAGAAGGTCGGCTCGATCACCCGCGACCAGCTCCGTGAGATCGCCGAGAAGAAGATGGCGGACCTCAACGCCGAGGACATCGAGGCGGCCGAGAAGATCATCGCTGGCACCGCCCGGTCGATGGGTATCACCGTTCAGGCCTGACCCGAGGTCCTGACGTGGGAGGGCACTGACGCCCGCACGACACCACAGGAGATTTGAGCACTCATGCAGCGCAGCAAGAACTACAGAAAAGCCGCGGAACTCATTGACCGCTCGGCGCTTTACAGTCCAGCGGCGGCTGTCAAGATCGCTAAGCAGAGTGTGGCGGTCAAGTTCGATCCGACGGTTGAGGTCGCCATTCGACTCGGCGTTGACCCGCGCAAGGCGGACCAGATGGTTCGGGGCACGGTCAACCTGCCGCACGGCACGGGCAAGACCGTTCGGGTCATCGCGTTCGCCGCTGGGGCGAAGGCAGACGAGGCCATCGCGGCCGGGGCGGACGAGGTCGGCACCGACGAGTTGGTCGCCAGGATCCAGGGCGGCTGGCTGGAATTCGACGCAGCGATCGCGACGCCGGATCAGATGGCCAAGATCGGCCGGATCGCGCGGATCCTGGGCCCGCGCGGCCTGATGCCGAACCCAAAGACCGGCACGGTCACGATGGACGTCGCCAAGGCCGTCAAAGAGATTAAGGGTGGCAAGATCACCTTTCGGGTCGACAAGCATGCGAACCTTCATTTGATCATCGGGAAGGCGAGCTTCAGCGACTCGCAGTTGATTGACAACTACGCCGCTGCGCTTGAGGAGATCCTGAGGATCAAGCCATCGGCGGCCAAGGGCAAGTACATCAGGAAGATCTTCTTCACAACAACCATGGGACCTGGTATCCCGGTTGACCCCAACCGCGTCCGAAATCTTCATGAGGAGGATGCGGCTGCGGAGTAGAACCGCTAGTCAATCGGAGAGGCGGGTGCCGGGTGCGGTGCCCGCCTCTTCATATCCAGCCACATCATGGCAGGCTGTTGCGATGCGCATGGAGGACGTCTGGCTGCGCTACAGCCGCAGGGGACCGTGGGTCCTCGCTGGTGCCGACTTGACGCTCGGTGCTGGCGAGGTCGCGATCGTGCTCGGCCGTAACGGCGCAGGCAAATCGACACTGCTTCAGGTCGCGGCGGGCGTCCTTCGGGTCAGCAAGGGCACTGTTCACGATCGTCCAGCGACGGTCGGCTGGGTGCCAGAACGGTTCCCGGCCGATCAGCCCTTCACTGTTCGTACCTATCTGGAAGCGATGGCCGCCATTCGCGGTCTGAAATCCGCCGGGACCGCGATCGGCAGCTGGGCGGAGCGTCTGGGGTTCGCCCCTCACCTCGATGAGCGGTTGTCCAATTTATCCAAAGGTACCGCGCAGAAAGTTGGGCTGGCCCAGGCGATGCTTGTGCCCCCTGGACTGCTGGTTCTGGACGAGCCCTGGGAGGGCCTGGACGCGGAGACCCGCGAAGAGGTTCCGCAGATCGTCACGGAACTGATCGCGACCGGTGGCATCGTTCTGGTCAGCGACCACCGCGGGGAGATGGCTCGAATCCCGGGCGCCACCATGTGGCACCTTGAGGGCGGCCAGATCTCCCCGACCAAGGCCGCATCACCCCATCGCTGGGTGGTTGAGGTTGCTGTCGCTGCTGCGGACCCTTCCGCGGCGGTGGCCCGGTTGCACGCAGCTGGCCACGAGATCCTGGGCGTACGCGAGGAGGTCCGCAGATGACAGCGCTGGTGCGGATGCGGCTGCGGGGGTACGCGGTGACCGGGCGGGCGCTGGCGCCGCTCCTCGCCGGGTTGATTGTTCTGGGGACCCTCTACGGTGGCGGCCAGGCGCAGGCCGGCGAGGCGTACGGGGTGTCGGCCGCAGTCCTGCTGCCCGTCCTGGCCTGGCAGACGAAGATGCTGCTGGACGTCGAGCCGGACACACAGCGCCGGCTTGCCGCGATCAGCGTTGGTTCTGTCGAGCGGGAATGCGGCGCGGGGCTCATCGCGGCGGTCGGGGCGGCGTTGCCGGTCGTCGGCCTTGCGATG
>JAFGOK010000474.1 GCA_016926535.1 Micromonosporaceae bacterium
GATTATCTGGAGCTCTGCCTCTGCTGTCTTTGACGTCTTCGTTTTTGGGTAGGACCGTGCTCGGTGCCCGTTATGGACACCCAGCGGACGACTGTCCTTGACGGAGGTTTTGGTGGGGTTTAGGGTCCAGCGGCTGCGGTCAGCGGACACCGGTGCGGTGTCGTTCACGGTTGTCGGTGTGGATGGGTTGCCGCTTGAGGCAGTGGAGGCATTCCTGTCGCATCTGGCTGCGGTGGGCAGGTCTCCGAACACAGTGGCCGGTTATGCCCATGACCTGCGGGACTTCATGGAGTGGCTCGACCAGTCCGGCCGGGATTTCCGAGGGTTGAGTCTGGAGGAATTGACTGAGTTCTTCGCTTGGGTGTCCCGACCGGTGGCGGCGCGGGTGCCGGGGGTGTTCATGTTGCCGGGTACCCCGGTGGTCCTCGAAGCGGCGACGTTGATACGCAAGCGTGCGGCGCTGGCGAGTTTCTACCGGTTCCATGCCCGGCGGGACGCTGCGGTGCCGGCGGTGCTGGGTGAGTTGATCGGCCCGCGAGGGACGGGGCCGTTCACGCCGATGCTGGTCCATACCCGCCGTGGCCGGTTGGGGTCGGATGCCTACAGTCCGATGCGGATGTCTTCGACGCGGAAGCCGCCGGTGGCGCTGTCGCAGGCGCAGGTGGCGCGGCTGGTCGCGGCGTGCCGGCGGTGCCGGGATCGGTTCCTGCTCGTCCTGCTGGACCAGACCGGGCTGCGGATCGGTGAGGCGTTGGGGTTGCGGCATGCCGATCTGCACCTGCGGGCCGGGCAGGTGGAGGTGGTGCCGCGGGGCGACAACGTCAACGGTGCCCGGGTCAAAGGGCTCAAGGCCCGGGTGGTGCCGGCACCGGTGGCGGTGTTTGATGCCTACGCCGACTACATGGAGGCCGAGTACGGGACGTTGGACTGCGACTGGGTGTTCGTCAACCTGTTCCGCCCGCCGGTCGGCGCGCCGATGACCGCCGACACCGTGGCCAAGCTCGCGGCCAGGCTCCGTGACCGGACCGGGATCACCAGTTTCACCCCGCACACGCTGCGCCACGGGTATGCCACCCGGCTGCTGCGGGCGGGGGTGCCGGTGGAGGTGGTCGCCGAACTGATGGGGCACGCCAGCCCGACGACGACGTCCCAGACCTACAGTCACCTGCAGGTCGAAGACCACCGCCGGGCGCTGGTGGCCGCAGGGGTACTGGCGTGAGCGCGGCGAGCCCCGCTCCGCAGCAGCCGGTGCGTGGTGGCCTGCTGGAACGGTTGATGGCCACGGTACGTCCGCGCTTCCGGCAGGAGGTCTTCCGCCCCGACCGCGACGACACGGTCTTCGTGCGGGGTGAATGCCGGCTGGCCCATTGCCCGAACATGGTGGGCCATCCGGTGCGGGGTCTGTGCGACAGCCACTACCAGAAGTGGCTGCAGGCCCCTGACCGCGACGACTGGGACAACTGGTTGGCCCGCGAAGACGAATGGTTGCGGCTTCGGGTGTCCCCGCCGCAGTGCAGGGTGTCGGGCTGTTGTCGATCGACGGCGCAGCACGGACTGTGCCAGCGGCATTCTCGCCAGTGGGACACCCGGGGACGCCCGGCGCTGGAGGATTGGCTGACCCAGGTGGTCCACACCCCCACCGAACGCGGCGAGCGCGACTGCCAGTTCCCGGGCTGTCCATGTTGGTGCGCCAGCGCCGGTGTCCGCTACTGCCAGCATCACCAGGTGCGGTGGAAGCTGGCCGGATGCCCGGAACCGGCGCAGTGGTATGCCGACGTGGCCCGGGCGGACGCCGAACGGCAGGTCCCGCACGTCAAGCTCGCTCGCCTGGGCCGGCAGGTTCGCCTGGAGGTCCAGTACGGGCTGCAGTGCCGCCACGACGAGCGCGTCAAACGCACCCCGATGCTGCAGGTGACCACTGCGGTCAAGCACATCGTCGATGCCGGGGTGACCAGCCTGCTGGATCTCGACGAGCCCGGCTGGCGGCGGGTCTTCGGCGCGGGCCGACGGATCCCGTGTGGACAGCGTGACTACACGTCGATCTCGCTGCGGTTCGTGCTCGACACCCGGATGCGGCTACAACAGTTGCTCATCGCCGAGGATCCCTGGGCCGACCAGTACCCACGCGACACCTGGGACCTGCGGCTGCTGGGTATCCCGGTGGGGCAGCCACGCTGGATGCACTTCAGCGCGATTCCGCAACCGTGGCTGAAGGACACCGTCAAACGGTGGTGCCGGTGGCGGATGTCCCGCAAGCTCAGCACCGGTACGGTGGTCCGCAACGCCATCGGCATCGCCGCCTTCGCCGGGTACCTCGATGCGCGGGCCGCCCCTGCCGATCTGACCCGCGAACGTATCGAGGCGTGGCTGGCCACCGGGCCCTTACGCGACCACATTGGAACGCTGTCGGTGTTCCTGCTCGACGCTCACCGGCACGACTGGGTGCCCGGCCTGCCCGCCAACGCGTTCGTGTTCCACGACGACGGCCCGCCCCCGCGCTCACCGAAACCGCGGTTCATCAGCGAGTACCTGATGCGCCAACTGGAAGACGAGGCCAACCTGGCCCTGCTCGAGCCCAACGAGGCCCGCCTGGTCACCCGGATCCTCATCGGCTGCGGGCTGCGGCTGAAAGACGCCCGCCGCCTGGCGTTCGACTGCGTGGTCCGCGACGACACCGGCGCACCCTACCTGGCCTGGGTCAACCACAAGATCCGCGAACGGGCCGCGTTCTTCCCGATCAGCGGCACGCTCGCCGATCACATCACCACCCAGCAACAACAGGTCCTGCAACGGTTTCCCGATGGCTGCCGGTGGCTGTTTCCCGCCCGCAAGGTCAATCTCGACGGCAGCCGCCCCCTGCCCGACATCTCCTACCGCGACTACCTCACCCGATGGCTGGGACGTATCCGCCTCGTCGACGCCCACGGCCGACCCGCCACCGTCACCCCGCACCAGTTCCGCCACACCCTGGCCACCAGGCTGATCAACGCCGACGTGCCCCAACACGTCGTGCAGCAACTACTCGACCACATGTCCCGCGAGATGACCGCCATCTACGCCCGGCTCCACGACAAGACACTGCGCCGGCACTGGGAGAACGCCGCCAAAGTCAACACCGACGGCCAGGCAGCCATCATCCCCGCCGACCATCCCCTCGCCGATGCCGCCTGGATGCGTCAGAGCCTGATCCGGGCCAAGGTCACCCTACCCAACGGCTACTGCGGCGCCCCGGTGCAGACCGACTGCGAGTACGCCAACCCCTGCCTGGACTGCCGATTCATGGTCACCACCGTCGACTTCCTCGACCAGCACCGCCGCCACCGCGACGAGACCGCCCGCCTGATCTGCGAGGCCGAACGCTCCGGCCTGGCCCGCATCGCCGAGCGCAACCGCCGCACCCTCGACAAACTCGACGCGATCATCAACGCGCTCCAGACCGCCGCCCCCGGCCAGATCCTCACCGGCGGCGTTGTGGAGGACCTCCATGCCGCCAGCTGACCACACCACCGCGCTCGCCGAAGCCACCCGCCGCCGCGCCGAACAGGCCCGCCACCGCGCCGAGCAAACCCTTGCCACCGCTGCCCGCACCGGCACACCCACGACCATCGCCGCCCTGGCCAAGACCGCAGGCGTCTCCCGGTCCTGGATCTACACCCAACCCGACCTGGTCACCGCAATCCGCCAGCTCCAGCACCGCCAGCCCGCCACCGACCGCACCGGCCCGCAACCAGCCAGCGTCGCCTCCCTGCGCCAACGCCTGGACACCGCCCTGGGACGCATCAAGGCGCTGCGCGCCAACAACGCCGAACTGACCCGCCAACTCGAAACCGCCCACGGCGAGATCCGCCGCCTGCGCCACACCCGCCCACCCGAACCCCGCACCGGCAAGGAGCCATGATGTTCGTCTACCGGCTGACCGAACCCATCGACCTCTTCGACGGACTCACCCCGCTGCCGAACTGGCTGGCCTCCACCTCCGCCTGCAACATCCGCTGGGCGTTGCAGGCCATCCTCGCCCTGGCCGACGCCACACCCGACATCGGCTGGCACGGCGACATGCGCCACCTACCCTCCGTCGGCGCACTGCCCACCCCACCAGAGACCACGCCGTTCCTGGTCGTCAAACAGGACAACAACGGCACCACCTTCATCGTCACCACAAGCTCCACACCATGGCTCCACGAGCGGGCCAACGCATGCACCCAAGTCGAACCCCGCCCCATCGGCGCCTGGACCCACCCCACCACCGACGACATCCCACAGCTCGACTTCATGCACGCAACCGGCGAACAGCCCGATCTCAACAGTCACGAGCCCGGGTTCTGAGCAGTCCACCAACCCGGCAATCGCTGCTCCGCCACCACCGTCATGGACATGTCCACCACGCAACATCCCAGATCAGTAGCCACAACGGCGGCTGAGCTCCGGATAA
>JAFGOK010000475.1 GCA_016926535.1 Micromonosporaceae bacterium
GAGCGATGCCGGGTACTCTGAACGCCATCGTCCTCGCTCTGACGAACCTCAGCCAGCATCTCGGTCAACCGCAGCATGATGTGATCGGTCATCCCGGTCAGCGTTCCGAACGCGACCGCCGGATCAGCCGGGTCATCCTGGCAGTCAGACCCCCGCCTCGTGAGATCGATGGGCGGCCCGGCAACGACGGTCATCCTGGTCCCGGGGCGCAACCGGAGCTGCTTCGTCCGCGGGTCGAACACCTGCTGGGGCCCCCAGGTCACCACCGGGATGACCGGCGCCCCCGTGGCCAGGGCAAGGCGCGCGATGCCGGTCTTGCCCCGCATTGGCCACAGATCCGGGTCACGGGTCGTGGTTCCCTCCGGATAGATAATCACGATTTTTCCCAACCGAATGGCCTCGATGGCAGCATCCAGCGCCTTCGCGGCGTCCGCCGTGCCACGGTGGACCGGAATCTGCTGCACCCCGAACATCAGTCGCCCGACGACAGGAATCCGGAACAGGCTTGCTTTCGCCAAGAAATGAGGCCACCGACCGTTTTCGTAAATGAAGTGAGCTATCGCGAAGGGGTCAAAATGCGACAAATGGTTGGCCGCGATGATGGCACCTCCCTGTTTCGGAAAGTACTCACTGCCCCGCCACTCGTGGCTCGTCAGCACCACCATCCACGGCTTGACGAGCAAAACGGACAATCGTCGCAGCAACCCGAGTCTTCGCCTCGCCACCGACGCCTCCTCGCGATCGCGGCATCCCACCAGCACGAATCATGCCCCGATGTGCCAGGGTAGGTCACCGGCCATACGGAGTGGAGGTGGCATAACGATGGATGATCTTTGGATCGCAGTGATCCCCGTCAAGCCACCTGGCACAGCGAAACAGCGCCTCCGTCCCGTTCTGTCCGACCGCGCCCGCATCGAACTCGTCGTCGCGATGGCACTGGACACCATCGCGGCGACCCGCGCTTGTCACGACATCGGCACCGTCGTCGTGGTCTGTGACGATGCGGAGATCAGGGACGAAGCGAGTCGCCTCGGGGCGACGGTGGTCCCAGATGCACCGCTGGCCGGGTTGAACGCCGCGGTACTCCACGGAGCTCTGGCAGCAGGCGACCGCCTCTCGCCCGTCGCCGCGCTTCCCGCCGACCTACCGGCCGTGCGCCCGGCCGAACTCTCCGAGGCGCTCCGGGCCGCTGCGAAGATCCAGACACGGGGTGACAGCACCCGCACTGGCGCCTTCGTCCCCGATACCTCCAGCACCGGGACGGTCCTGCTGGCCGCCCCAGCGGTCGCCGCGCTGTCCCCCGAGTTCGGGCCGGGGTCCGCCGCGGCCCACCGGGCAGCCGGCCTGCACTGCCTTGACGGCAACTGGCCAGGCCTACGGTGTGACGTCGACACCTCGGCGGATCTCACCACCGCAAGCGCCCTTGGTCTTGGCCCCCGCACCCGCGCGCTGCTCGCTCGGGCTGGCGGCTACGGTGGTTGACATGCGCGCGTTGCAAGGCACGGTTGCCACCTTCGACCCCGCCACTCATGCCGGGACGGTCCTGCTGGACAACGGCGCCCAGGTGAACTTCTCCGACGCGTCGTTTTCCGCCTCAGGCCTGCGACTGCTGCGTCCCGGCCAGCGGGTCCGACTCGAACGGAACGACCAGGGGTCCATCGAACGAGTTACTTTGATCACGTTCCCCTGAGGCGCTGCCAGAGCCTTGTGCCCTGGCTCGGAGTGCCGGTTTCGCCTCCCACCCGTTGTTGCCGAGTCAAGATAAACGGGTGACGCCACCACGCGAGGTCTCCGCCTTGGCGCAAGCCGGCGGCGCACTGGTGACGGGTGGCCCTGCCCAGCCGGACCTGCCGGAGGACCGGTACCTCGACCGGGAGCTGTCGTGGCTGGACTTCAACGCCCGGGTCCTGGCCATCGCAGAGGATCCCCGGACCCCGCTCCTTGAGCGGGCGAAGTTCCTCGCGATTTTCGGAGGGAACCTCGACGAGTTCTACATGGTGCGGGTCGCTGGTTTGAAGCGTCGCATACAGACCGGTATCCCGATCCGGAACCTCGCCCCCCGGTCCGCCAGCGAACTCCTCGAACGCATCTCGGAAACCAGTGCCGAACTGGTCGCCCGCCAGGCCGGTTGCTTCACCAACGACCTGCTGCCCGCGCTGACCGCGGAGCAGGTCGAAATCGTACGGTGGGCCGACCTGGCCGGCGCAGAGCGGGAACGGTTGCGGAGGCACTTCCGGGAGCACATCTTCCCCGTTCTCACGCCCCTGGCGGTTGACCCGGCGCACCCCTTTCCGTACATCTCCGGGCTGTCGCTCAATCTCGCCGTGGTCGTGCGCGACCCGGGTGGAGGGCAGACGCTGTTCGCGAGAGTCAAGGTCCCGGACAACGTGCCCCGATTCTTCCCGATCCCGAGAGCCGGCTGGGGAGAGAGCCGGCAGGCCGCAGGACACCGCGTGGCCCGATTCCTTCCCGTCGAGGAGCTGATCGCTGCTCACCTGCGCCAGCTGTTCTCCGGGATGGAGGTGGTCGAGCACCACCTGTTCCGGGTCACCCGCAACGCGGAGGTCGAACTGGATGAGGATCGGGACGAAGACCTCCTTCAGGCCCTGGAACGCGAACTTGCCAGGCGACGGTTCGGCCCACCGGTACGCCTCGAGGTGGTCGCCTCGATTTCAGACCACGTCCTCGACCTCCTGGTCCGGGAGCTGGACATGGACTCGCACGACGTCATGCGCGTCCCCGGACTC
>JAFGOK010000476.1 GCA_016926535.1 Micromonosporaceae bacterium
GGCGTCGAGGGCAACGGCCAGGCGGAACTTGTCGAGGCAATCATGGGCATGATTCCGGCGGACGGCCTGGTCACCCTGGACGGCCAGTCCATGGCGGGGAAGGGGACGAGGGCCCGGCGCGAGGCCGGGATCGGATACATCCCGGCCGATCGGCATCGCCATGGGCTGCTCCTTGACGCGCCGCTGTGGGAGAACCGGATGCTCGGTCACCAGACCGAGCGGCCGAATGCCTCCGGTGGGATCCTGACCATCGCCGCGGCTAGGGCTGACACGCGCCGCGTCGTCGAGCAGTACGACGTGCGGACCCCGGGGATCGACGTCAACGCAGCAGCGCTCTCCGGCGGCAACCAGCAGAAACTCATCGTCGGCCGGGAGCTGGCGCACCATCCGAAGCTGCTGGTGGCGGCGCACCCAACCAGGGGGGTCGACGTCGGGGCACAGGCGGTGATCTGGGACACCATCAGGCAGGCCCGCCGGGAGGGCATGGGCGTCCTGCTGATTTCGGCCGATCTTGATGAATTGATCGGCCTGTCCGACACCCTCAAGGTCATTCACAGAGGTCGTATGGTCGCGACGACCGATCCGGCAGCGACGACCCCGGAGCAGCTGGGCCTGGCAATGACCGGCGCGCTTGGAGAGCAATCGTGAACCCTGTCTCGGGCAGCTCGCTGCGGCGGCATCCGCTCTGGCACCGCATGGTCGGTCGCGTCGACCTCGTTGGACTGGTCGCGAGGCTGCTGGCGCCGGTGGGGGCGTTGCTGGTGGCGTTCGCCATCTCTGCGGCGGTTCTCGGGATCCGGGGGGAAAGCGCCACCACCGCCTTCAGCCAGATGTTCGAGTACGCGGCGCTGCCGGATTCCCAGGTCGACATCATCAACCGGGCGACGTTCTACTACCTCGCGGCAGTGGCCGTCGCGTTCGGGTTCCGGATGGGACTATTCAACATCGGAGTGGACGGGCAGTATCGCCTCGCGACGCTGATGGCAGCAGCGCTGGGCAGCGCGTCTTTCATGGGGTGGCTTCCCGGTGCCCTGCGCATCGTGCTCATGGTGATCGTGGCCATGGTCGTCGGCGCGATCTGGGCCGGCCTGGCCGGCCTCCTCAAGGTCACGCGCGGGGTCAGCGAAGTCATTTCGACGATCATGCTGAACGCGGTCGCGGGCGGGCTCGTGGCCTTCCTCAATACAACGGAGCAGTGGGGGATCAGGCCAGAGGGCAGCAACGCCGTCTCGACCCCGCTCCTGCCGGAGGACTCATGGCTGCCGAACCTGCGGCTGATCGCCGACAGCGAGGCTGGCATCTACGCGTTCAGCCTGGTCGCCGTGCTCGTCGGGGTCGGGTACTGGCTGCTGCTTGAACGCACGAGGTTCGGCTTCGATCTCCGAGCCACCGGCTACAACCCGGCGGCGGCTGCTGCTAGCGGAGTCGATGCCAAGCGCATGGTCGTGCTGACCATGGTGGTCTCCGGGGCGATCGCAGGGCTGGTCGGCCTGCCGCAACTGCTCGGGGAGACGCACGCCTTCACTGACAACGTCGGTGGGGTCGGCTTCACGGGGATCGCGATCGCGCTGCTCGGCCGCAGCCGGCCGGTCGGGATGGCGCTCGGGGCGCTGCTGTGGTCCTTCCTCGACCGCTCCTCGCTGATCCTTGATCTGGCGGACATTCCGCGCGAGATTGTGGTGATCATGCAGGGATCGACCGTGCTGGCGGTGGTAGTCGCGTACGAACTCGCGGCGAGACTGACCAAGCGGGTGCAGGCACGCACGGTCGGATACCAGGAAACGACGGAGCGGAAGGAGCAGCGGGCATGAGCACCGAAACAGTGCCGGCGAAGCCGCCTGAGGCTGAGGCCGTCGCCGGCCCGGCCATGCGACCCCTGCCCCGGATTCTGCTGGGGGTGGCCGGGGCGCTGGTCGTGCTCGCGGCCGTCCGATCCGTGACCGGGGCGGACGACCTGACCTCCTCGGGGGCCGTCAGGGCGGCGATCCAGGCGGCTGTCCCGATCGGGCTGGCGGGGCTGGGTGGGCTCTTCTCGGAGCGGGCGGGGGTCGTCAACATCGGCCTGGAAGGGCAGCTGATCCTCGGAACCTGGTTCGGGGCGTTTGCCGGTGTCCATTGGGGACCATGGGCAGGGGTCCTTGCCGCAGTCCTTGGCGGGGCGCTCGGCGGGCTGCTGCACGCGCTGGCTACCGTGACCTTCGGAGTCGACCACATCGTCTCCGGGGTGGCGATCACGATTCTGGCCGGTGGCGCCGCCCGCTACCTGTCCAGCCTGACGTTCGCCGAGATGGAGGGCGGCGGGGTCAACCAGTCGCCGCCAGTGGGCGAGTTGCCCCGTCTCGGCGTGCCGGGGCTCGGTGCGCTCGAAGGGCTGGAACGGCGTCACTGGTTCCTGATCAGTGATGTCACGGGGATCCTGCGCGGCGCGCTGACCGAGGTCTCCGCGCTGACCGCCATCGCCGTCGTCATCGTCCCGCTGTCCTTCCTGCTGCTGTGGCGCACGTCATTCGGGTTGCGACTGCGGTCGGTCGGCGAGAATCCGCGCGCCGCGGAGTCCCTCGGGGTCGGCGTGTACCGCTACAAGTACTACGGGGTGGTCATCTCGGGCGCGCTGGCAGGGCTCGGCGGGGGCTTCCTCTCGATCGTCGCCTCCAGCATCTACCGGGAGGGCCAGACCAATGGCCGCGGGTACATCGGCCTCGCAGCCATGATCTTCGGTAACTGGCGGCCCGGGGGGCTCGCCGGGGGAGCGATGCTGTTCGGGTACACCGATGCCCTGCAGTTGAGGCGAGGAAGCGAATCCGTGCATGCGTTGCTCCTGGTTGTTGCCGCACTGTTGCTGGTGGTGACGGTGGTGCAGGCGACTCGCCGGGCGTACCGGGCAGCCGGGTTCGCGGCCGCCCTCGCCGTACTGTCCCTGGTGTGGTTCTTCGCGACAGCAACGGTGCCCGTGCCATTTGTTCAGTTTGCCCCGCATCTGACGACGCTCGTCGTCTTGGCCCTGGCCTCGCAACGACTGAGGCCTCCCGCGGCCGATGGCATCCCATATCGACGAGGGGGCGGCTGAACCGATGACGGCGGCTGAACCGATGACGGCGGCTGAACCGATGACGGCGGCTGTGGCATGGCCGAGGCTTCGCCAGGCCGCCAGCGAGGCTATGAACAGGGCGTACGCCCCCTACTCCGATTTCCCGGTCGGGGCCGCCGGTCTGGTGGATGACGGCCGCATCGTGGTCGGCTGCAATGTCGAGAACGCCTCGTACGGCTTGGGGCTGTGCGCGGAATGCGGCATGATCTCGGCCCTGCACGCCAGCGGGGGCGGGCGGCTGGTTGCCGTGGCCTGTGTCGACGGTCGGGGACACCCTCTGATGCCCTGCGGGCGGTGCCTGCAGTTGCTGTGGGAGCACGGCGGGGCTGACTGCCTGCTCGATGGCCCGGCCGGGCCGATCCCGATGGCCGACCTCCTGCCGTTCGCATTCGATGTCGGCGACCTCGCCAAGGCATCGCGGTCGCCGGACTCCGCCTCAGCGGTTCCCGCGCGGCTTGCCGGAGACGTTGGGAGGGGGACGGTCTTCGTCCACCCGGACATCCTCGGTGGACACCAGGTGTGGACGGCGTACTGGGAGCGCTCTTCCGGAGCCCCGGACGAGCGGACCGGCATCCTGGAAGAGGCGCCGACCTGGGCCGACGTGTCAACGGCTGTCCGCTGGGGCAGGGCGAGGACGCCGCGTGTCGTCGTCGTTGACGCCGCTGGCGCCACCACTTGGGCCGGGACTGGCACGCGTCCCGCCGACCTCGACCGGGACTGGTCGGCATGACCGGCGGCGGCATGACGGGGGTGGTGGCATGACGGGGGCGGTGGCATGACCGGCGGCGGCGGCGGGCGAGGACCGCGGGGAGCGCCGCTGACCGCAGTCGACCTCATCCGGACCAAGCGGGACGGCGGGGCGCTGACCGACGCGCAGATCGACTGGGTGATCGACGCCTATACCAGAGGAGCGGTTGCTGAGGAGCAGATGGCGGCACTCGCCATGGCGATCGTGTTCCGGGGCATGTCCTATGCCGAGACCACTCGCTGGACCGCTGCGATGATCGCATCGGGGGAGCGGCTCGACCTGTCCGGGATCGGGCGGCCAACCGTCGACAAGCACTCGACCGGGGGCGTCGGCGACAAGATCACGCTTCCGCTGACCCCGCTGGTCGCTGCCTGCGGGCTGGCGGTGCCGCAACTGTCTGGCCGGGGCCTCGGACATACCGGGGGGACGCTCGACAAGCTTGAGGCGATCCGCGGTTTCCGGACCCGGCTGTCCAACGCCGAGTTCACCAGGCAACTCAGCTCGGTCGGGGCGGTGATCTGCGCGGCGGGCGACGGCCTCGCTCCAGCCGACCGCAAGCTCTACGCGTTGCGCGATGTCACGGGTACCGTCGAATCGATCCCGCTCATCGCCAGTTCGATCATGAGTAAGAAGATCGCCGAAGGAACGTCTGCGCTCGTCCTCGACGTGAAGTTCGGCCGTGGTGCGTTCATGCGCCAGTATCAGGACGCGTCCGCGCTGGCCGCCACGATGGTCGAGTTGGGGCGCTCACAGGGCGTCCGGACGGTCGCCCTGCTCACGGACATGAACACGCCGCTTGGCCGGGCGGTCGGCAATGCCGTCGAGGTGGAGGAGTCTCTGGAGGTCCTCGCGGGGGGTGGTCCAGCTGACGTCGTCGAATTGACGCTCGCCCTGGCGAGGGAGATGCTCGATGCCGGTGGTATGACCGGGATCGATCCGGCTGACGCGCTCCGGGGTGGGCAGGCGATGGACGCTTGGCGTGACCTTGTCCGAGCCCAGGGTGGTGATCCGGACGCAGCCTTGCCCATCGCGGTAGAACGTGAGGTGATCCGTGCCGAGCGGTCCGGGGTTGTCGTGTCCATTGACGCGTATCAGGTCGGTGTCGCAGCGTGGCGCCTGGGGGCGGGAAGGACGCGCAAGGAGGATCCGGTCAGCGCGGCTGCCGGCGTCCGGTTGCTGCGCCGCCCCGGCGAAGCCGTCGTTGCCGGTGAGGCGCTCTTTGAGCTGCTCGCAGACGACGAGGCGAGGATTCCACTCGCCAAGCAGGCGATCGAGGGGGCTGCCCGAATCGACGACGCGCCACACGAGATATTGCCGCTGGTGCGCGAGCGAATCGCATAGTCTCGCGGCGATGGTCTTTCCTGGGGACGCAGATGATCGATAGAGTGCGGGCGGCGCATCAATTCTCAGATGGAGCGAGTGGCCCGTGACCGCCCCACTGCCAGACCCAGTGACCGTCCGTGAGCACAACCTCGGCGTGCTTGAGCGGCTTGGTCTTCCCCTGCCGCCTGATGGTTTCCCGCTGGTGTGGGAGCCCGGAGACACGGCGGCCCTGCGAGCGCGTTCCGAGATCGAGTCTCGGATGGCGGTGCTCAACGTCGTCCTGGCCTGCTGTTTTGGCATGCCGCAGGACTTGGCGATGGCGTGGTTGCTCGATGCGCGCCTTGTTGATCATCTAACGAAACAGGAGTCGCGGTTCATCGTCGGGGGCGAGGGCGATGGGCGGGTTTTCGCGCTCCAGTACGAAGCGGTGTTCGCGCTGGCCTGGGTGCTCGGTATAGCGATGGATATCGATCCGAAACTGCCGGCGGCCGAGGGTCTGACAGAGCGGCTGCCAAACCTTCCGGCTGGCGAGTCCTATCCCCAGTGGCTCGGGCGGACGCTCGCGGCCCCGAGGAGGGCCGCGGACGCCGCGGTCCAGCTCGATCTCTACTACTGCCTGGACTGGGCGTACCTGGCGGCGGAGCGGGAGCAGCGGCCCCTGCCAGGGCTGATCGATTCGAACACGATCGGGCAGCGGCGCTGGGCCCTGGAGTGGGCGGTCGAGCTGCACGGCCCGTACCAGAGCCCACCCCCGGGCTGGGAAGATGTCGATCTCTCTGTCTGAGATCCGGTCTTGGGGCGCTATGCCACAGGCCGGGTGGGGCGCCAGCGGTCGACGTTGACCGAGATGGTCACCGAAACTGGATCCGGCAGCTGTGCGAGCTTCCTGGTGAGGGCCTGCTGATCGAGGTGCCAGGCGCTTGGGCCCATCAGTACCAGCGATCTGACGGCCTGCTGCGGGAGACGCACCCGGGCGGTGTGCTCTCTGGTCGTGTCAGCGGTGAACAGCGGCGCCATAGCGCCGGCCAGCCGGGTGCGCTTGCGCGGGTCGACCGAGATCAGGCCGAGCGCCTCGACCAGTTCGCACAGATGAGCCTCGGTGGGGGTCACCACGAGGACCTGCCCGTCCGCCCGCAGCACCCGGTGGAATTCCGCTGGAGAGCGCGGTGCGAAGACGTTGAGTATCAGGCGAGCCGTGTCGCTGGCGAGGGGAAGTCCCCGCCAGACGTCGGCCCTGACCGCGACGAGCCGGGGATGGGCGCGCCCAGCCCTGCGCAGCGCCGCCTTTGAGATGTCCACAGCCAGCCCGGAGAGTCCCGGTCGTGCCCGCAGGAGTTCGGTGAGGTGGTGACCGGTCCCGGCTCCGACGTCCACTGCGAGCCCCGCAGCCCCGACCTCGGTCATTTCGACGATGGCATCCGTGATGACGGACAGGTGCCCCGATCCGAGTAGAGCCATCCGCTCGGCCACCATGCCGGCGGTGTCGCCGCCGTGGGTGACCCGGCCACCGCTCAGGTCGATGTATCCCTGGCGGGCCAGATCGAAGCGGTGCCCGATCGGGCAGTGCAATCCTGTCTGATCGGTGTCCAATGACTGACCGCAGCAGGGGCACCGAAGGGCTGAGACAGCACCATTGTTCAGCCCGAGACCACCTGAATTCATCCGTCTATCATCGGTCGCTCGTCCACCGCCCTGGAACAATCATCGGCCATCGGTGGCTACCGGCCAGTAAGGGGCGCCGGGTAGGGTCTGCTGGCATGGTCCATCCAACGCATGACGCGATTCGTCGTGCTCCGAAAGTGCTACTTCACGATCATCTGGATGGCGGTCTGCGGCCGTCGACCATCATTGAGTTGGCAGACGACGCTGGTCACCAGTTGCCGTCCGTAGACCCGGGCGCGCTCTCCCGCTGGTTCCGGGATGCCGCGGATTCCGGCTCTCTTGAGCGCTACCTGGAGACCTTCGCCCATACCGTCGCGGTGATGCAGACCACAGCAGCGCTCCACCGGGTGGCGCGGGAGTGTGCGGTTGATCTCGCTGCGGACGGAGTGGTGTACGCGGAGGTTCGGTTTGCGCCGGAGCAGCATCTCGCGGGTGGCCTGACCCTGTGCGAGGTGGTCGAGGCGGTGCTGTGCGGGCTGGCCGAGGGGATCTCGGATGCGGCAGCGGGTGGCCGGAGGGTTCGCATCGGGGTGTTGCTCACGGCGATGCGACATGCCGCCAGATCGATGGAGATCGCCGAACTGGCTGTGCGTTACCGCGATCAGGGCGTCGTCGGGTTTGACATCGCGGGGGCGGAGGCCGGTTATCCCCCCACGCGCCATCTGGATGCGTTCGAGTACCTCCAGCGGGAGAACTTCCACTTCACCATCCACGCTGGGGAGGGGTTCGGTCTCCCCTCGATCTGGCAGGCCATCCAGTGGTGCGGCGCGGACCGGCTCGGCCATGGGGTGCGGATCATCGACGACATCGACGTTGCCGCTGGTCGCCTTGGGCGGCTGGCGGCATACGTCAGGGACAAGCGCATTCCGCTGGAGCTGTGCCCGTCCTCGAACGTGCAGACGGGCGCAGCCGCGTCGATCGAGACACATCCCATCGGGCTGCTGCACGAGCTGCGCTTCCGGGTCACCGTCAACACCGACAACCGCCTGATGAGCGGAACGACGATGAGCCGGGAGATGTGCCTGCTGGTGGACGCTTTTGGATACGGGGTCGCTGAGCTGCGGTGGCTGACCGTCAACGCGATGAAGAGTGCGTTCATACCGTTCGATGAGCGGCTGGCCGTCATTGAGAACGTGATCAAGCCCGGGTACGCGGAGCTGTCTTTCTCATGATCCAGTTCAATGGGGTGGGCATTATTGCATGGGGCCTCGCGTGGCGAAAGCGCCAGTCATCCAGATCAGTGTCGGTGGACCGCTGATTTTGGCCGGGCTGGGAATGGGCTTCAATATGAACCGTGTGATGACCTAGGAACGGCGTCGAATGGTCGCGAGGTTGCAATTCGCCACATAAGCGATACTGACGGTAGCCGGGCTTTCTCTTTGGGTCCGAACGTGGTGGAATCTCGGGGGTCTGGCCTGACCCCAAGGCCGACTGGTTGTGGGTGCCTCCTGTTCTTCAGGCGCCGGTTCGGAGGGCGGTGAAGTGAGCAAACGACCTGCAGTGCGACCAGCGTCTTCGCGTTCGCGGCTATCGGTCGGACGGCTCCGTGATCTGCCGATCTGGTCAAAACTCGGATTGATCATGATCGTGCCAACCATCGCGACGGTCGTTGTTGGGTCGGTTGGCCTTGTTCGGAATATCGAGTCCGCCAGCGACGCGGACCGGACCGGTGCACTCGCTGTCCTCGCGACAGAGGCTGGCGCACTCGTCCACGAGGTCCAGAACGAGCGTGCTGCGGCCATTCTCGTGCTCGCCAACGTCGGCGGAGACTCCAAGACTGCCTTCGAACGCCAGCTCAAGTCGACGGATACCCTGGCAAAGTCGTATGTGGCGCAGCGCAAGAAGTCGGTTGGCGACTTGCCGGATACGCTGAGTGAGCGATTGGCGCGGATCGACATCGAGCTCGCCGATCTCTCCCGGATGCGGGAGCAGATCCTCAAGGGGCCGTCTCTGGCCATGACCATCTCAACGACGCGGTATACCGCGTTGATCGATGATCTCCTTGGCATCCGGGAAGACGCGGCGGAGCTGTCTGGCGCGGACGACCTCGCTCGAGCCATGCGGACGGTCTCTGCCCTCTCCACGCACAAGGAAAACGTCTCGGTCGAGCGGGTCGTCATCCTGACCGCACTGACCCGGCACACCCTCAGCTCGGTGCTGCGCAAAGACTTCCAGCTGGCCGTTACTGAGCAGGAGCAGACCCAGCAGGAGTTCATCACGACGGCCACCTCGTGGCAGCGGGACCAGTACAACCAGTTCGTCATCGGTCCGGATCTGCGCGAGGCCTACAAGCTGCGGGGCATCCTCGAAGGACTTATCGAGGCCAGGAACGGTGAGAGCGTTTCACTGCCTTCTGACATCGGCTTCACGGCCCAGCAGTGGGACGGCGCGCTCGCTGGCAAGTCCGATTTGCTCCGCAAGGCGGAGGTCGAGCTCGACCGCAGCGTGATCAATGAGGCGAACAACGACAAGACCGCGCTGTGGCGCCAGGTGCTCATCGAGACCGGCGTGCTGCTCGGCATGCTCCTCCTCGCCATCCTCTTCGCATGGCTGGTCGCTCGGTCGATGGCCCGGTCGCTGCGGGAGCTGCGCCACGGCGCGCTCACCCTGGCCCAGTTCGGTCTGCCACAGGCGGTGACCCGGTTGAGGGATCCGGCGCTGGTCGCCCAGGGCGGTTCTCCGCAACAGATCGCGGAGCACCTCGCCGATCCACTGCCCATCCGCAGCAGGGACGAGTTCGGCCAGGTCGCCGAGGCGTTCAACGCGGTCCACTTCGAAGCGGTCCGGACCGCGGCGGAGCAGGCGGTTCTGCGAGCGAGCGTCGCGACGATGTTCGTGAACCTCGCCCGCCGGAGCCAGATTCTCGTTGACCGATTGATCGGGCATCTCGACCGCCTCGAACGCGGGGAAGAGGACCCAGACCGTTTGGGGGAGCTGTTCCAGCTCGACCACCTGGCGACTCGAATGCGCCGGAACGACGAGAACCTGCTCGTTCTTGCCGGCGCCGACTCGACCCGCATCCAGCGTGAGCCAGCCTCGCTCATGGACGTCCTCCGGGCGGCACAGTCCGAGGTGGAGCACTACACGCGGATCGAGTTCGGTGAGATCGATCGTGACATCGAGGTTGGCGCCCATGCGGTCAACGACCTCGTCCACCTCGTCGCGGAGCTGCTTGACAACGCCACGGCCTTCTCCCCACCGGACTCGCCGGTCGTCGTTGAGGCGAAGCGGGTTGGGGACCGTGCGGCCCTGCTGGTGGAAGACCGGGGCATCGGCATTGCCCCGGACCAGCTGGCGGAGCACAACGAGCGCCTGGCGAACCCTCCCGTCGTTGACGTCGCAGTCTCTCGGATGATGGGTCTCGTCGTGGTCGCCCGGCTGGCAGCGCGGCATGGCGTCAGGGTCGAATTGCGCGCCGGTCGGGAGCGCGGCACCATCGCAGAGCTGACCCTGCCGGTCGGAGTCCTCGCAGCGAGGGCCCTGGGCGGAGGCCTCCGGGGCGGGCAGACGACGCCCTCGGGCTTCCCCGTCATCGGGCACGGCCCTGCGGGTCAACCGTCATCCCCGCTGGCTCTGGAGCCTGGGCCCATTGGGTACGCTGATCGGCCCGGTGACGGGTTCTCCGGCTTCGGGGCACCCAGCTCGTTTCCTTCCCCTGCGCAGCCCCCTGCGCAGCCGTCGAATGGGGCGTTCAGCGGGCCGCCAGCGCCTTCGTTCGGGCGACGGCCGGCGCCGAACGGTGCCCAGCCTCCGCCGCCCGGAGCGCGTCCGACCCCCATGGAGCCGCCCCAGCAACGGCCGATGCCGGATGCGCCGCAGTGGTCCCAGACGCCGAGTCAGCCTCCTGGCCAGAGCCGCGGTGGTCTGCCGGCGTGGTCGGACCTGACTGGGATCAACGAGGTACCGCGAGGGCCGCAGAACCGTGGTGGACTCGGCGGCGCCGGGGACACCGGCAGGCGGACCGACGCTGGTCGGGGCGCCGGGGACAGCGACGTTACGGCGATCATCCCGCGTCAGCGATCTGGGCTGCCGCAGCGGCCCGTTGGCGGCCCGACGGTCCCGCCCCAGCCCGAGCGGCCCTCAGTCCCGGTCGACCAGGGGCCGCCGGCTCCACCGGCCTGGCCTCCGGTCCCGTCGCAGCCGTCCGCACCGCCTCCTGCCTCCTCCGGGCAGGCTTCCGGACCAAGGGACATGACAGCCCAGATGCCGGCCGTCCGGCTTGACTGGGAGCCTTCCGCTGAGGAAAGCCAGGGCTCTGCGACCTCGGAGCAGCGATTCGTCGACCAGACGATGGAGTTGCCCATCTACCGGGAGCTCGAATCCGCCTGGTTCAGCACCAGACGATCGGCTCCGGCTCCTGCCCCAGCGGCTCCGGCTCCTGCCCCAACACCTGTCTCTTCCCCGCCAGCCAGGCAACGAGAGGCGGCCTCACAGCGGCCTGAGGTGTTCCCCAGCGCTGCACCCGCCGCTTCGTCCGGTGATGCTGGAGTTCCGGCCGGTGGGTTTGGAACCGGCGGTACCGGCAGTTCGGCGCAGACGCCTGCTGCGGCGACGCGCCCCGCATGGCAGACTGCGGCAGACGAGGGATGGCAAGCCGCCGCGGCCCTCGCGGAGGACCGAGACTTCGCGATGACCGAGACGGGTCTACCGAAACGAGTGCCTATGTCGCAGCTGGTTCCTGGTGGCGTCGAGCGCGCCCCCGTAAGCTCCTACCGGCGTACGCCGGAAGCGGTACGAGGACTACTGTCGGCGTATCACCGAGGCGTCCAGCGGGGACGGACTCAGCACATTGGTGGCGCCGGAGACGCGAAGACCCCGGAACGTTCAGCAGCCGGGCCTCAAACCTCTCAGGGTGGCAAGGAGTACGAGGCATGACCAACGCTCAGGATCTAGGTTGGCTCTTGGCGAACTTCGCCGATCGGGTGCCAGGAGTGGCCCACGCGGTCGCCGTCTCCGCTGACGGGCTGTTGCTCGCGTCATCGCGAGACCTTCCCCGGGACCGCGCCGATCAACTTGCTGCGATCGCATCAGGTGTCGTAAGCCTGACGCAGGGAGCGAGCAGATGTTTCGAGGGCGGTGCCGTTCTCCAGACAGTCGTTGAGATGGACAATGGGTTCCTGTTTCTGATGTCCATCTCAGATGGCTCATCATTCGCGGTTCTCGCGGCGAGGGCGTGCGATGTGGGCCAGGTCGGCTACGAAATGGCGTTGTTGGTTGACCGGGTCGGTGATGCGTTGACCCCGGCGCCCCGACCGACGGCTTCGTTGCTCGGTTGAGAAGGAATCACAAGCGAATCGGCAGCGACGGGGTCCAACGAGTGAGGAGGTGAACGGCGACGATGGGCGATCGTGACGAACCCACAGGAGCGCTGGTCAGGCCGTACGCCGTCACTCGCGGCCGTACCCGTCCCAAGGTCGACATCGCCATTGAGGCGCTTATCGAGACAACCGTCCATGGCAGGCAAGCCGGCGGTAACGGGGGTCTTGGCCAAGGGCAGGAACAACAGTACATTGCAACTCTCTGCGATGGGCGTTTGCAGTCTCTCGCTGAGATCGCAGCACGTATGCAACTGCCGCTCGGTGTGGCACGGGTCATCATCGCCGACATGGCAGCAGAGGGGTTGGTGGCCGTGTACGCGCCAGCCTCGCTGGACGAGAATGACGCGGTGGGCACGGAACTGCTTGAGAGGGTGCTGAGTGGACTTCGGAGGCTCTGACATGACGCACCGCTCGTCCGGGCGGGTCACGTCAGCGAAGATTGTTATTGCTGGCGGCTTCGGCGTTGGGAAGACAACGCTGGTTGGCTCGGTATCCGAGATCACGCCGCTGACCACCGAGGCGATCATGACGTCTGCGGGGGTGGGGGTCGATGACACCGCCCAGGTGCCGGGGAAGACGACCACCACCGTGGCGATGGACTTCGGTCGTATCTCGATCGATCGTGACCTGATCCTGTATCTGTTTGGCACGCCTGGGCAGACTCGGTTCTGGTTCATGTGGGACGAGTTGGTCAGAGGAGCGATCGGCGCTGTCGTGCTGGTTGACACCCGTCGACTTGCCGACTGCTTTGCGGCTATTGACTTCTTCGAGCACCGGCGTCTGCCATATCTGATCGCCATCAACTGCTTCGACGGGGTTCAGTACCACAATCCCGCCGACGTGCGTGAGGCGCTTGCGATCTCCACTGACGTGCCGGTGGTCTCCTGCGATGCACGTACCAGGGAGTCGACCAAGCAGGTGCTGATCTCGCTGGTCGAGTACGTCCTCTCGATGCGTCGGTCGCGCACGGCCGCCCACGCGTAGGCGCCGGTTCCCTTCCCGCTGGGCGGGACGTTGGGAGGCAACAGACCATGGTCTGTTGCCTCCCAACGTGTTGTTCAGGGCCTTTTCGAGGAACTCCGGCCGTTCACGACTTCGCTGGGGAACGCTTACCTATCAAGGTCATGATCATCCCTGCACCACGTAGGTCATCATCCTTTGTTGATATTTCTGGTGCAGGGATGATCATGACCTTGGGGCGTGTGGTCTCGTCGGAGCGGATCATCTGGGTTCGCTGATCGCCGACAGGTTGGAGTAAAAGGATATTCCCGGCATGAGTGGGACTCGGGATCGGCTGCGGGGCAGCCTCTGGGCGGGGCAGCCAGCGCACATCATGGCGAATCATGTCCATAGAGGCTGCCGGGGTTCTGGTCCCTTGCCCGACGGAGTCGTTCACGGCTGGGAGGGCCGAACGGTCCTAGCGGTGCGCCGAACGATACTCGAATTCCCGCTCTGCGCCGTCCCGCCCGGTATCCCGGGTGAAGTCCCAGCCTCCTGCGGATTCGCGACCAGGACGGCCGCCAAGGGAGTACCCGCCGACCTCCTGCCCGCGCCGCCAACCCTGGAAGTACCCGGTTGTGTTGGCTGCGATGGCTGCGGCGTCGCGGACGATCCGCAACGGGCGATCCTGCGGGCCGAGGATCGACCCGGGGACGAGGTTCTGCTGGGGAACCCGCCTGGGCAGCCCGGATCGGGTATCCGTTCCGACCGCTGGCCGTGAGGCATGCTGGGCGGCCTGCCAGCCGGCGTCGGCGGCGCTCGTTGACCAGGACAGCTCGTCGGCGGTGTCGGGCTCGTCGATGAACCAGGCCGATCGCGTCGCCGCGAAGATGAGGAGATCCCCATCTTCGTCTCTGTCATTGAGCGCAACTGGTGGCTCTGGCAGCTCCGCGCGAGGGCGGCGGGAACTCGTCCGCTGGGGGGAACGCTCTACCCCCCGATCGCGGTCGGAGTCGACGAGTCGCAATGCCGGCGGATCGACCCTGAACTCATCGAGAGGCGTCCCGTAGCCCGATCCATTGGATCGGCTGAGATCAAGTGGTGGCTCGACCACCCGCAGAGAAGGAGGCTCCGCTGGCAGGTCATCGGACTGCCACGGCGGGACGACCCGCCCTTCCCGCTGCTTCGGCATATCCAGCGCCCGCTGGGAGTCACTCGGCGAGGTCAGGGGATCGGATCCGTACGGCACGCCAGAGCCTGGCACTGCGTAGTCCGATCCGGTGTCGCCGGCAAGTGGCCACGCGGAGCGGGTGCCCGGGGGCGGGATCGCGCTGTCCAGCCGTGGAGGCGCCAGTTGGGCGTCACCAGGCCTGAACGTCGTTTCGTAGTCCCTGGCGTCAGAACCGAAATGCGGTGAGTCCGGGAAACTCGCTGTCGGCGACCCCGAGGTCGGCGCTGGCGTCGGCTGCGCTGGACCGGATGCGAAGGGGTTGTATCCAGCGCCGGATACCTGCGCCGGCTGCTGCTGGACGAACGGTGACCCTTCGTAGGGAACCTGCTGGTTGAACTGTGGCGCCATGGATGGCCGGAAGGGTGGGTTTCCCATGGGATAGCCCTGTTGAGGCTCCTGCGGGACAGCTGGAGGGGCTTTCGGGGGTGCTGGGGCGGCGGCCGGCATACCACTTCGTCGCGGGAACTGGTTGGCCAAGTTCTGCCGCGAGGCCCGATCTGACCCCGTCGGGACCGGGGGCCCGGAAACGTGCGCCGGGGGCCCGGAGACGTGCGCCGCTGGCGGAGCGGAGACGACGTGCGCCGGGGGCCCGGAGACCACGTGCGCCGGAGGAGCGGAAACCATGTGGGCCGGAGGGCCGGAGACGTGCGCCGCTGGCGGGGCACTCAGCACCCGTCCGCGATTCGGGTCGTACTGAGGGGTGGTCTCCAACACAATCTGCGGCGGTGCCGCCTGCGCCTGCCTGGTGTCAGCCGCGGGCTGGCGGGGGGCGGGCGAGGGAATGGCCCTGGGCCTGCCGTGAGCACCCCGGCTGGACATCTTGTTGCCGAGTACCTCGACCAGCGCCCCGGTCGCCTTGTCGCAGGCCTGCACGGAGGAGACCGATTGGCGGATCGTCTCGGCGACGGCTGAGGTCAGCGCACGGGTGACCCCGGTCCGCCGGGGCGTCTCGACAATGGCTTGGCGTAGCGCGGCGACGGCCTCATCCAGGGTCGCCGAATCGGAGAGGCCGGCTGCGGTGAGATCGGCGACGATTTGAGCATCGCGACTTCGGGTCGCCTGGCCACTGCCGAGTAGTCCTGGCTCTGGCAGGGCGTCGAGGATCGCCAGCGGGATCGGCTCTGCCGGATCCGGGTAGGCGCGAAGTGCCGCCGGGTACAGTTCCCGGAGGACCTCCCGCAGGGTCGCTGCCGATCCCTGCCGACCTGCGACCAGGGCGGCATGTGCGGAGAGCAGCGGCTTGAGTGCGATCATGTCTCTGGGGGGGCCCTGCGGCACGGCCGACAGGACTCCGGCCTGGAGCGCGCGAGCCAGGCCAATGGATCGGCGCTGGGGGGCGCTCGCCTGCGCCTCTTCGGGCGAGGCCTCGTCGGCGAAGCGCTCCGCGTAGTCGTCCGCGGAATCCTCGTCGGTATATGCCAGGTGCCGACCGGCTGCCGTCAGTAACTGGATAACGACATGATCATCGCTATCCGTTGCGACAGCGGCGGCGGAAGAACCACCGGCCCGATGCGCGAGCATGGCACTGAGCTCGGCGTATCCGCCGGCGTCATCAGTGATCTCACAGACATCGAGGAGTCGACCCGCGTCGTCCACGACCGCGACGGTCAGCCAGACCTCCTGGTTTGGCTGGGCCTCCACAGGACCCGTGGACGCGAGACCGCAGTACACCCGAACGAGCGCCACCGCGTCGTCCTCCTCCCGGAAACACACCACCACCCGCTCCCAGCCGTCCGCGGCGCGGGCGGCCTGAGCAGTTCCTAACTATTCAGGGTGTTCGCCACCGACGCGATCCGCCGTTCCGGCCGGATCCGCTACCGGCCAAGAGGTCGCGGCTGACATGAGATGCCACACCGAACCCGCTCCTCGCTGGCAACCGATCGGCAACTCTCACAGAACTGATGGTCTCTGGTCGGGGGTCACTCGCGCCAGTCCACAGCGGCAGAGATCTTGCCGATTATCGTCCGCCAGCCGAGAGCAGCCTGCTGTGCCCCAATTTTTCTGAGTTTACGACGAGCGAAGAAAGCGCTGATCCCGCCGGATTCGGACGCTCGCAGTGCCTCATCGAGATCATCGAGTGGAGACCCTGCCGCAAGGGCCGAAACAACGGCATTGATCCGCAAAGCATATCCAAGGTCACGGGCAACCTCGCCCGCCCGGATCAGCAGTTGGGTGTCCCAGGCGTCTTGGCCGCCACGGAGATTGTCGACGATGAGGTCGAGCTCGTACCGGTCGGCATCCTCGGCGACGATGTCCTCCGTCGTGATGCGCTCCCGCAGCTTCGACCAGCCGTCGATCTGGCTCATGTCATGCTCTTCATCGGAGCGCACGAATTCGACCAGTGACTCGGGAGTGCGGAAAAGGTAGACCTTGCCACCATGCCCGAGGAAGATCGGGATCTCCTCGGCCTCAGCGGCCTCCTCCAACTCCTCGTCATCGTCCTCGTCCTGGCCGTCCTCGTCGTCTTCCGCCTCGCCCGCCTCGCCCTCGCCGGACAGGTCGTCCTTCTCGTCGTCCGACTTGTCGTCCTGTTGCTCTTCGAGGCCTTCGTCCTCGGGGGACTCGTCCTCGTCAAACGCGTCGTCCTCGTCGCTGTCCGGACGATCACTGGCGCGATCGAGTACAGCGAAGTCGTCCTCCTCGCGAGTGACGTCGCTCAGAACGACCTCGTCGGACATCCGGTAGGCGCGGAGGGTGTACCCAAGACCGCGGGGCAGCGCGATCTCGACTGGGTCGACGCGGACCTCAGACCACAGCGCCACTGTCGTCTCCGAGCGCACACGGTCGGTTTCTGCGGTCTCATCGACCCCACGGTCAACGTCGTCGACCTCGGCCACGGCGACCTCCGTATCGGATGACTGCACGGGCGACACCACCGTATGGACGGGTCGCGTCCAACACACTAGACGATTCGACGCGGCGACGAACGGGCGCCAACGCTTTCATGGTGTTGCAAGAGGTAGCAGAGTACC
>JAFGOK010000477.1 GCA_016926535.1 Micromonosporaceae bacterium
GTGTTGCCGGCCCGCCTACCCTCGGACCCGGCAGTCTCCTCCCGCGCAGCCAGCGGTTCATCCCCAGCTGGCGACGTCGCCGGCACGGTGCGCAGGCAGCGGCGGTGCGCGGTGACCACCTTGCGCACCGCCTGCGACAGGTTGTTCATCAAATGCCACCTGTCCGCCACCTGCAACGCCTCTGGGGCGCCGGTGGCCGCGCCCTCGGCGTAGCCACCTGCCCGGTCCCGGCAGATCACCTCCACCCCGGGATGCGCGCGCAACCAAGCAGCGAACGTGTCCGCCTCACGGTCAGGCAGCACATCAACCGGCCGGCCGGTGTCCATGTCGACCAGGATCGTCGCGTAGCGGTGTCCCCGACGCTTGGCGAACTCATCCACTCCCAGCACCCGCGGCGTCACCACCGGCGGGTCCGGCATTCTGCGGATCACCCGCAGCAGCGTCGAGCGGCTCACCGGCGCCACGACCTGCTCGGCAAGTCGGGCGCCGGGCCGTCCACCCAGCGCCATCGCCACGGCCTGCATCGTCTGCTCGACCTGTGCGGTGCGCCGTCCGTGCCGTGTGGTCAGCCCTTGGACCTGCTCGGCGAAGGTCTTGCGGGTGCAGTCGGGCTGGTCGCAGAACAACCGCCGTACCCGCAGTGTCACCAGCGTTTCCCGGCCGCCGATGTCTGAGTCGACCAGCCGCCGCTGGTAGCGGCTGTGCACCCGTGCCGAGGTTGCGCCGCAGCCGGGACACGGGGCGTTGCTGCTGGTAGTGGTGGCTTCGATGCGCACCCGGCCGGCCTTGAACCAGACCCGGTCGAGCCGAAGCTGCGCGAGATGCGGCAACAGCGCCGCCAGGTTCTCCACAATGGGCACAGGCCATGATCAACCCTCGCCGATCACGAAATGTGAGCCAGAGCCCGAATCTGAACCCACTATCGTCGGTTGAAAACGGACCCACCTCCCTGTTCTGGATCTTGGTCTAGTCGTCGCTGGCCGCAGGTGTGCGGCCCAGGTCACGGTCTTTGAGTCGGTAGCTGTCTCCCTTCAGTGAGATCACCTCGGCGTGGTGGATCAGTCGGTCGATCATGGCGGCGGCGACCACGTCGTCGCCGAACACCTCTCCCCAGCGGCCGAACGGCTTGTTGGACGTGACGATCAGGCTGGCGCGTTCGTAGCGGGCCGAGACCAGCTGGAAGAACAGGTTCGCCGACTCGGCCTCGAACGGGATATAGCCCACCTCGTCGATGATCAGCAGCGGGATCCGGCCGAGTTTGGTGATCTCGTCCTGCAGCCGGCCGGCGTGATGCGCCACGGCCAGCCGGGCGACCCACTCGGCTGCGGTGGCGAACGCGACCCGGTGCCCGGCCTGACACGCGCGGATACCCAAACCGATTGACAGGTGCGTCTTGCCGGTCCCCGGCGGTCCGAGGAACACCACGTTCTCCTTGGCAGCAACGAAATCCAACGTTCCAAGGTGGGCAATCGTGTCACGTTTCAGGGAGCGCTGGTGGTCGAAGTCGAACTCCTCCAACGCTTTGCGGGCCGGGAACCGCGCCGTGCGGATCCGTGCCTCACCACCGTGGGACTCCCGCGCCGCGACCTCACGTTGCAGGCAGGCGACCAGAAACTCCTCATGCGTCCACGACTCGTCCCGCGCCCGCTGCCCCAACCGGTCGACCGCCGCCGCCAACGACGGTGCCTTCAGCGCGCGGGTCAGATACGCCAGTTCGGCGCCGATGTTGCGCCCGGAGGCAGCCGCAGTCTTGGTGTCAGTGCCCATCAGGCCGCCACCTCCACCTGGGTGTACCGGTCGTAGTCGGCCAGGTCACGCTGCTGCACGTCGGTCTCAACCGGGGGCACCACCGCCAGCCGGTGAGCCGCCCGCAACGCCACCGCCGCCTTCGCGTGCGCCGGGTCAGTGACCGACTGCCCCCGCGCCCAGCACCGCCGATGGTCGGCGACCAGCCGACCAGCACACGACACCCGCACCTGTTCCAGGTCGGCCTCAACCTCCACCCGACGACCCACCACCGCCGGGTCCACCGAGTAGTCGTTGGCGTCGACTCGCACGTAGTGATCCCGCGGCAGCCGCAGCGAACCCCGCCATCCCACCTGCGGAGCCACCGGCGGCAGCGGCAGCATCGCGGCCCGGTCGGCCTCCCACCGATCAACCGGTCTGACCTCGATACTGCGATGCAGCCGGGCGTTGGCCTTCACCAACCAGCCGGTCAACTGAGCGTTGAACTCCTGCGGACAGGCGAAGCTGCGCCCGGGTAGGAACGACGTCTCCAGATAGCCGTTGGCCCGCTCCACCAGCCCTTTGGTCTCCGGGTCGGCCGGGCGGCACAGCTTGACCGCGATCCCCAACGTGCCACGGAACGCCTGCATCGCCGTGGTCAACTGCGGCCGGCCGGCCTTCCAGGCCCCGACCGCGCCCTCGTTGTCCCACACCAGCATCCGCGGCAGGCCACCCCAACCGGCCAGCAGCGCCCACATCGCCGCCAGCAGATCCTCACTACCGCGGGTCGGGATCATCCGCGCGCTGATCATCCGTGAGTAGCCGGCCACCATCACCAGCACCGGCGGCCGCCCGGTCTGCCCGGCGCCCAGCGGCACATCCACCGGCGGGAACCACAGATCACACTGGGCCAGCTCACCAGGCTGGTACACCGTCCGCGATGCGGGATCCGGTGGTGTGAACACCGGCCGCAACTCCCGCACCCGCTGCTTGAGGATCGTCATCCCCCGTGACCAGCCGATCCGCTCCGCGATCACCGTGGCCGGCATCGTCGGCCACTGCTCCAGCAACTGGCGGATCTGCGGCTCCACCGCATCCACCGCCGAACCCTTGGCCGCACGCCGGTACCGCGGCGGCCCCTGCGCGGCCAACGCCCGCCGCACCGTGTTACGCCCCACCCCCAACTTGCGGGCGATCGCCCTGATCGGCATCTGCTCAGCCCGATGCAACCGGCGGATCTCTGCCCAGTCCTCCACGTTCAACACCTCCTGATCATCAGGAAGTGGGTCCGTTTTCGCCCGCCCACACTGGGTCAGTATTCAGCCGCCGCCGACA
>JAFGOK010000478.1 GCA_016926535.1 Micromonosporaceae bacterium
CGGCGCCCCAGGCGCAGCAACCCCTGCGCCGCGATCGCCGCGGCCGAGGAATCGACCGGCTCATGATCGTTGAACGGGTCGGCTGGCCGGTCGAGGTAGTCGCCGAGTCGCACGAGGCCCGGGGCGCCGGTGTCCCAGTAGGGCACCCCGCAGGTCGGGGTCTGCTCCAGGTAGAAGTCGGCGCACACCCGGGCCGCCCGCAGCATCATCGCGTCGACCGCCTCGCGCCCTCCGTAGGGCTCAAGCTCGGCGTCGGGGAGGGTGTCGAGAAACTCCAGCTGCTCCGGGTACCCGCAGATGATCCAGGCCAGCCCTCTGGTCCAGGTCGAGAAGGCCGAGTACCCCTGCTGGGTGCTCGGGCACCGGTAGCGGCCGTCGGTGACATTGAAGATGCTCTCGTGGACCACTCGCCCGGGGAGATCGTAGCCATCCCTGGCCGAGTTGCCGTCCGTCCCGCCGTAATACACGTTGTACTTCGCGGTCGCGGCAGCATGGCCGATCAGGCGATCCAGCAGCGAGATCCTCTGATCGTTCTCCCCCATGAGGACGTGGCCGAGGCGGTGGCTGACCGCCAGCGCCCGCAGCGAGCGCACCGTGTCCGAGAAGAGTGAGTGCGGCCCGTTGAAGGAGCAGATGTAGCCCTCTCCCCCGGCCAGGTCCGTCCACCGGCTGGCCTGCACAGCGCCGGAGCACTTCAGCGCCAGCTCGTAGAAGCGCCGCTCCCAGGGGTCCTCCGGGATCCGGCCCTCTGCCATCAGGCGCAGCAGGGTGCCGTACGTGCTGACATTGTTGAACCCGTGGTCGTGCACCCCGGTGTGGGTGAGGTGCGAGGCCATGTGCTCGACGGTCCGCGACCGGCCAATCGCCAGCAAGCGCTCGTCGCCGGTCGCGTCGAACTGGAGCAGGGCCGACCCGAACTGGAAGCCCTGGGTCCACTCTGTCCAGCCCCGGGCGGTGTACCGGCCGGCGACGGTGAAGACTGGGGCGCCGGCCGCCGGGTCGAAACGCGCCTCCATCGCGTTGATCGTCTCGGCGGACCGGTTCCACAGCCTCGTGATCTTCGGCTCCAGCTCGGCGAGCGAGGGAGCCTTGGTGAGGTCAATCATGTGCGGGCCGCCTACCGGTCGACCCGGGCGCCGCCGCCCCGGACCAGCTTCTCCACCTCGGCGAGGCTGGCCATGGACGTGTCACCGGGGGTCGTCATGGCAAGGGCCCCATGCGCGGCACCGTACTCGATGGCCTGGGCCAGGTCGCCTTTGGTCAGCAGACCGTAGATCAGCCCGGAGGCGAAGCTGTCGCCGCCGCCGACCCGGTCCATGATCTCCAGCCGGCGGTGGGTGGCCTCGACGAAGCCCTCCTTGGACCAGGCGACGGCGCCCCAGTCGTTGACGGTCGCGGTGACGACGCCGCGCAAGGTGGTCGCGACCACCTGGAAGTTCTGGTACTCCTGGACCACCTCGCTGATCATCCGCTGGAAATTGGCGGTCTCCAGCTCGGTGAGGTTGGCATCGGTATCCGGGACGGCGAACCCGAGGCTGGCCGTGAAGTCCTCCTCGTTGCCGATCATGACATCGACGTAGCGCGCCAGGCGCTGGTTGACCTCCTGTGCCCGAGCCTGCCCGCCGACGGCCTTCCACAGGCTCGGCCGGTAGTTGAGGTCGTAGGAGATGATCGTGCCGTGCCGCCGAGCCGCCGCCAGGGCAGCCTCGACGACCGCCGGGGTGCTCTCGGACAGCGCGGCGTAGATGCCGCCGGTGTGGAACCACCGGACTCCCAGGGTGCCGAACAGGTGCTCCCAGTCGACGTCCTCGGGCTTGAGCTGGCTGGCTGCGGTGTTGCCCCGGTCGGAGCAGCCGACCGCGCCCCGCACCCCGAAGCCGCGCTCGGTGAAGTTGAGACCGTTGCGCACGGTCCGGCCGATGCCGTCGTACGGGGCCCACCTGACCAGGGAGGTGTCAACACCCCCCTGGAGCATGAGGTCTTCGAGCAGCAGGCCGACCTCGTTCCTCGCCAGGGCGGTCACGATCGCTGTCCGCTGGCCGAAGCAGCGGCGCAGGCCACGGGCGACGTTGTACTCGCCGCCGCCCTCCCAGACCCGGAAGGTACGGGTGGTGCGCACGCGCCCCTCCCCCGGGTCCAGCCGCAGCATCACCTCTCCGAGGGACACCAGGTCGTAGCGGCACTCGTCCCGGCTGCGCAGTGCGAGCACGGACATGTCGATCCTCACCTCACTCCAGCGACGCTGACGGCCTCGGCCGTCAGCCGGGTAACCTCGTCCCACTTGCCGACGCGCAGCAGATCCGGCGCGACCATCCAGGTGCCGCCGACGGCGACCACCGAGGGGATCGCGAGGTAGTCCCGCAGGTTGGCACTGGTGACACCGCCAGTCGGGATGAACCTGACCGACCGGTACGGGGCGGAGAGGGCCTTGACCATCCTGGCCCCGCCCAGCTGCTCCGCCGGGAAGAACTTGACGATCTCCAGGCCGGCGTCCAGCGCCATCTGGATCTCCGTCGAGGTGGCGACGCCTGGGAAGACGTCGATCTCCAACTCCTGGCACCGGCGCACGACGGCCGGCCCGAACCCGGGGCTGACGACGAATCTCGCTCCCGCGTCGGCAGCCCGGTTGACCTGTTCGACAGTCAGTACTGTGCCGGCTCCCACCATGAGGTCGGGTTCCTTGGCCAGGGTCCGGATCGC
>JAFGOK010000076.1 GCA_016926535.1 Micromonosporaceae bacterium
CTACATGGCCGCAGTGCCGTCAGGATCGTACCTCGGTTTGTGCGCGCTGACCTCGGACCGGCAGGCGCAGACTGTGGTCGATCGCATGCTGCACACGCTGATGTTCATCCGCTTCCATCTGCGGACCAGGGATGAGATGACGCGGTTCTTCGACGGCCTGGACATCGTGGCGCCGTACCCCGGTGCCCCGGCCGAGGTCGTCCATGCCGGATTGTGGGGCGCTGAGGACCCGAGAGCTGCCAACGACGACGGTTCCCACTGGTTCTACTCAGCAGTCGCCCGCAAGCCATGACACACTGCCAAAGGGCCCAGGGCGCGTCTCATGAATTGCTGCCGGGCCCGGCAGGCGCCGAACCCGGCAGGACACTGTGCTTACTCAGCTACAGGTCGCTCCGTTCAGGGTGAATCCGGTCGGTGCGGCGCTGTTGCCGGTATGCGTGGCCTGGAAGCCGATACTGGTCGAACCGCCGGCTGGTATGGAGCCGTTGTAGCTGACATTCGTTGCGGTCACCTGCCCGCTGGTCGGTGAGTAGGTCGCGTTCCAACCAGAGGTGATGGTCTGCCCGGACGCGAGGGCGAACTTCAACGACCAGCCGTTGATGGCGGTCGTGCCGGTGTTGGTGATCGTGATGTTGTCAGTGAGGCCGGTATTCCACGCGCTGACCGAGTTGGTCACGCGGCACGATCCGGTGCCTGTCTGCGGGTTTGAGGCGCTCGCGCTCGCACTCGCACTCGCCGAGGGCGAGCCGGCGGCGCTCGACGGTGGAGTGGTGGTGCCGCTGGAACCCTCACTTACGGTGATGTCGGAACTGCCGCTGCTCTGGTAACCCTCAGTGGCCATGATCTGGTAATAGTGTGTGCCCAGCTGCAGACCGGACTTGGCCCACGCGTCGAAGTGGTTGGCGGTGGTGATGGTGCCGCCGGTGCGCTTCGACTGCCGCACGCTCCAGTACTGGTAGAAGGTCGCCGTCCCGTCGATGGACGGCTGGTTGACCCGCTGGGTGCGGTAAAGGTCGTAGGTGCCGCCGTCAGTGGTGAGCGAACCCAGCCGGGTGGCGCCCGTGCTCGGGTTGTAGGTGCCGAAGTTCTCGACGACGTAGTACTCGATCAACGGGTTCCTCGTCCACCCGTAGAGAGCCAGGTACCCGTTGCCGTTGACGTTGAAGGTGCCCGAGTAGTTGATGGTGCGCCTCGTGCCAGGGTTCCAGCCCTTACCGACGACAGTGTTATTGGTGCCGCTGGCCCACTGGACGGTGTACCGACCGCCCTCGCGCAGCGTCATCGTGACGTTGCCGTTGTCCTTCCAGTACGAGTAGAAGAAGCCGTTGTGCGTGCCCTCCTGGTTCGACGTGACAGTCTTGTCAGCCTCGGCATGGGCGGTCCCGACCAGGATCACCGAGGTCGCGGCCACCACGACAGCGCAAGCGCCACCAATGAGCAGCCGCAATCGGCGGCGTCCGTGGCGGTTTGGATGGGCTGGGGTGTCGTTCATGCGCGTGAATCCTTCTCGTGAAGGCCGGCCCGAAGGCCGGGCTGCGGAGCACGACCCGGCGGTGCCGCGCGTCGCCAGTGCGCGGCCACCGCCACCAGCGTCGTGCCACGCTTCGGATCGGTCGGTCGTCGATCGGCGGACCAGACCATGGCGGTGACCTGGGTCCGACAGTTGTTGAGCTTCATCGATGGCGGGAGTATTCGACGACCTCGCCAGGTTGTCAATGTTTTCCGGAAGTTCTGAGGAACTTCCACCCCGACTTGAATCCTTCAAAGCACCGTCTGAGCTGGTTCCTTAACTCTCCCACCTTGGCGAAGATCGATGAATCCATCAGCGATCCCACCGGTTGACGATCGAGATCCACAACGACATCACCGAAAATTCCGGAACTGGACCGAGTCAACGTTCACTAGGAGTACGAGCGGGGCAGGTTCTTCAACTCTGTGCAAGGCCACCCTCATCGGCGGGATCCTGACCCTTGCCTGACAGGAGAATCTTGGATGAGCATTTCATCCTGGGGTTTTCTGACACGGCCACCGGAAAAACACCCCTGAGCAGGGACGACGCCATCTCGCCGCGCCTTGGCTGCCTCAACTACCCCGGCCGCCGGGCGAGATCCTTGCCCTCACCGCCTCGCGGCATGAGAGTCTGCTTCCGACCTTGAGCCCACGACTCTGCCCTTGTCAGCGCCAACTGCCAACATCCACGCCTGCCAGGCGGGCGCCTGTCCCCAGCAGCCAGACCGTGGTCCCCAGGTCGCAGACGCCGGAACCGAACTGCGAAGGGCTCCCGCATGAAACCCCTCAAACGTCTCCGCCCCCAGTACGTTGCGATCGGCGCCGTGGGCGCGCTGGCGCTCGGGGCGTTGGTCGTCGTCCCAGCCGTCAGTGCTCAGGCTGCGACCGGTTGCGCGGTCACCTACGCTGCCAACAGCTGGACCGGCGGATTCACGGCGAGTGTCGGCATCACGAACCTTGGTGACCCGATCAGTAGCTGGACCTTGACCTTCACCTTCCCCGACGCTGGCCAGAAGGTTGGCCAGGGCTGGTCCGCCGACTACAGCCAGACCGGCGCTGCGGTCACCGCGACCAGCGTCAGCTACAACGGGACACTTGGGACCGGCGCTTCGACGAACATCGGATTCAACGGTACCTGGACCAGCAGCAACCCATCGCCGACCGCGTTCAGCCTCAACGGCGTGGCCTGCACCGGATCGGCCACCGGCTCGCCGAGTTCTGCCGCCCCGACGTCCGCGTCGCCCTCGGCCTCGTCCACCAGCCCGAGTGCTGCTCCCTCAGCAAGCGTCAGCACCCCGCCGCAGCCCACTGGCACGACCCCAGTCGCGATCAACGGCCAGTTGCACGTCTGTGGCACGAATCTGTGCAACCAGTACAACAAGCCGATCCAGCTCCGTGGCATGAGCAGCCACGGTATCCAGTGGTTCAGCCAGTGCCTCACGGACAACTCCCTGGACGCGCTGGCCAACGACTGGAAGGCCGACCTCCTGCGCATCTCAATGTACGTCCAGGAGAAGGGGTACGAGACCGACCCTGCGGGCTTCACCAGCAAGGTGAACACCTACGTCGACATGGCAACGGCTCGTGGCCTGTACGCGATCATCGACTTCCACACGCTGACCCCGGGTGACCCGAACTACAACCTCGACCGCGCGAAGACCTTCTTCGCCTCCGTGGCCGCCCGCAATGCCAGCAACAACAACGTGATCTACGAGATCGCCAACGAACCCAACGGCGTGAGCTGGGAATCAATCAAGAACTACGCGGAACAGGTCATCCCGGTCATCCGCGCCGCTGACCCTGACGCGGTGGTGCTGGTCGGCACCCGCGGCTGGTCCTCTCTCGGAGTCTCAGACGGCTCCAACGAGACCGAGATCGTCAACAGCCCGGTCAACGCGACCAACATCATGTACACGTTCCACTTCTACGCCGCGACCCACCAGGACAGCTACCGGACAGTACTCAGCCGGGCCGCGACGAAGCTCCCGCTCTTCGTCAGCGAGTTCGGGACGGTGACCGCCACTGGTGGCGGCACGTTCGACCAGGCAAGTTCCACCGCGTGGATGGATCTGCTCGACCAGCTGAAGATCAGCTACGCGAACTGGACCTTCTCTGACGCCGACGAGAGCAGCGCCGCCTTCAAGTCGGGCACCTGCTACGGCGGCACGTTCACCGGTACCAGCGTCCTCAACGAATCGGGGGTCTTCGTCCGCAACCGCATCATGACCGCGGACAACTTCCCCACCAGCTGATCCAGCAACTGATCCAGCAACTGCCAGGCACGCAACCGGCGCCACGCAACCGGCGCGAGGCAGCAGACCACCGCCGGTCGGAAGCCATCGGCACGCCGCTATGAGGGAGGCCCCCGTCCGCACTCGGACGGGGGCCTCCCTCATCTGGATCCGCCGGCCCCGTTGCCTGGTTCGCGGCAGCAGGCTTTCCGGAGCGCGCTACTTGATGGCCTTCGACGCGTTCGCCACCGCATCCTCCCAGGCCTGGTCGGCCGTACGTTTCTTTCCCTCGATACTGCGCAGCGCCTTTTCCATCTCATCCCGGATCTGTTGGGTCTTCGGACCCATGTACACCGGTTTCAGGGAGGTGGCACCAGCTGCGAAAATCGCACCAGTCGGAGCGTTGCTGAAGTACTCGTTGGTGAACTCAAGGATGGCTGGATCCTGAAGCGCACGCGGGTTCGACGGAAGGTTCCCCAACTGGTTGAACGCCTCGATCTGCCCTTCAACGCCGGTGAGGAACCTCGCGAGTTCTGCGGCTTCCTTGGGGTACTTGCTCTGAGTCGGCACCGCGAGGAACGACCCTCCCCAGTTGCCGCCGGTACCCGGCGCCTGGGCGATGTCCCATTTCTTGGCCTGAGCGTCGCCGGCCTGTCCCTTGATGACACCTGTCATCCAGGCCGGACACCCGATGGTCGCGAACTTGTTCTGTTTGAACGCGGCGTTCCAATCGTCGGAGAACGACTGGAGGTCTGCGGACAGACCAGCGTTGATCATGTCGACGGTGAGGTCGAACGCGTTCTTGATCACAGGATTGGTACTGATGACCAGCTTGTCGTTGGTGTCGAAGTACAGGTACCCCGTACTGCTACTGGCGAGCTCCGTCGCGACGAGGCTGTAGAAGTTGGTCGCGGAGTCGACGAATCTGGTGTTGGCACTCTTGTTTCTTGTCGCGAACTTCTTGCCTGTTTCGAGGAACTTCTGCCAGGTTGGCCACAGTGCACCCACCGATTCCCGGTCGGTCGGCAGCCCGGCCTGCTCGAACAGGTCCTTGCGATAGCAGATCGCGAGTGAGCCGATGTCCGTTCCGAGCCCGATGAGCTGTTTTCCGTCGGCTGTTGTCCCCTGGCTCCATTTCCAGGACAGGAAGTTGTCCTCCAGGGTCCCGGCGCCGTAGTCGAACAGGTTCACGAACCTCTCTGGCTGGGCCTTGAACTGGAGCAGCGTGCCCTCCTCGATAGCGACGATGTCTCCAGCACCGCTGCCCTTGTCAAGCCACTCGGTCAGCTGTGGGGTGTAGTCGCTCAAGACGGTGCCGTTGCCCCGTTCAACAATCTTGATATTCGGGTGAGACTCGGTGTATCGGTCATACAGCTCGTCATATCCGAAACCCTGGTTCCCGAAGATGTCCACCGTCAGCGTGATCTGCGTGTTGCTGTCTTCAGTGGAGTCGGAGCCCGAGTTGCAGGCGGACGCGGCCATGACAAGTGTGACGGCGATGGTAGCGGTCGCGGCAACGCCGCGGCGACGCTGGCACAGGCGCATCCGGGTGGTTCCTCTCAAACTCTGTCAGCAGTAACGGGGGGTCACCCCGTTGGCACCCAGTGCGGCGACGGTCCTCACTAGACGCGGTTGTCCCCATCAACCAGGGCACGCTTGTTGGACCATGCCACCCAGAGGAGCTCTCAGGCAGCCTGCTCCGGCCGAGATCACGTGTCAAGACCCCCGAGGAAGCGCTCTCTCACGACGGCGAGTCAAGAGTCACTCTGGGCCTGACTACCGATTTGCCCCACGGGGCCGGCGGCGGCGCGCCTGCGCTTTCCTTCTCCGTGTCGACTCGTTCACACGCTCGGGTTGTGTTGTCCCGCGCCCAGAGACGAACCAGTGTTGGGTCTGTACGTTATGTAATGACAAGCGCCAAACAAGACCCCAAATAGCCCGAAACGCGGGTGAAGCCGGCATGATGACCTTGAGACCAGCGCCTTTGACCATCGTGCCGCTCCTGTGCTGCCTCGCGCTTTCGGCATCCGGGACAACTGGCCATGCGACACTCACGAAACGGGGCGGGACCGGCAACACCGACGCACCCACACAGCAGCGACTCACCGAGCGCCCGCCCGAGGGCAACAGCCCAACCGTCACTGCCCCATCCACCTCGCCATCGCCAGACCACCGGGAGTCTCCAGAGATCACCGTAGTCGCAGCCGGCGACGTCCTCCTCCACAATGCGCTGTGGGCCCAGGCAACCGCAGACGCGAAGGCGGCCGGGAGGTCCGGATACGACTTCCGCCCGCTGTTCTCAGAGGTCGAATCCATCATCAGTAGTGCCGACCTGGCGATCTGCCATCTGGAGACCGTGGTCGGACCTTCCGGCGGCCCATTCAGCGGGTACCCGCGTTTCGTCGTTCCCCCGCAGATCATCCCAGCGCTGAAACAGGTGGGCTACGACGGTTGCTCAACCGCGTCCAACCATTCCCTCGACGATGGAGAACGGGGCATCCGCAGAACCCTCACCGCGATGGACGCGGCCGGTCTCGCCCACTCCGGTACAGCGAGGAGCGCGGCGGAAGCCGCCCATCCGACAATTGTCACTGTTCGGGGCGTCCGCATCGCGCTGCTCTCGTACACCTTCTCCTTCAACGGCCTCAGGCTACCCAGCGACCAGGCGTGGTTGGCCAATGATCTGGGCGCCGACGCCCTGCTCGACGAGGCAAAACGGGCGCGAGCCGCCGGGGCCGAGATCGTCATCGCGAGCGTCCACTGGGGGGTCGAGTACAGCCAGACCGCGAGCCCGGCGCAGACCAAGCTGGCCAAACGGTTCCTCGCCTCACCCAACATCGATCTGGTACTTGGCCACCACGCCCACGTCGTCCAGCCCTTCGAGCGGATCGGTGGCAAGTGGGTGGTCTACAGCATGGGCAACCATGTCGCCCGCCAGCCCCAGCGGGAAACGACCCAGGACGGGGTCATCGCCAAGATGACCTTCAGACGGGTGGCGGACAGACAGTGGCGAACCATCACCGCAGAGGGCATACCCACCCGGATGGACCTCTTCGGTGTCTACGATGCCGGGGCGATGAGGCTGGTTTCCATCCCAGCAGTACTGAGCGACCGCTCGATCAGCCCATACCTCCGGCACGTCTGCAACTTGTCCCTGGATCGCACGAAGGCCGCGCTGACCGCGCGGGGAGCGGCCAGCGACGGGTTGATCATCCGCCAGTCACAGACCTCCCGCTAGCCTTGGTCTGCTCGCGAGTTCTCCTGCCAGTCTTTCCGCAGGTCTTCGTGCTGGCGCGCCGATCCGGCAGGCCAGCCAGCACCCGCCGGGCCGCTTTGAGATCCGCCTCGCAGCGGTCGACCCAGGCTTCGCCCCAGTAGAGGTTGCAGCTGGTTTCCGCACGCAGCAACCGCCACAGCGCCTGCTCAGTCGCAAGCGGATCATCCTCCATCCGACTCGCCACCGCCTCGCTAACCTCAGCGATCGACGCCAGTGCCGCCCGCTGGGCCGCCGATCCAGTCCACTGGCCGAAGTCCCGCCCGTCGTGCCATTCGGTGTTCCAGGCTCCGGTTCTCACCTTCACCTCGCCCGATGCCCCATGGCGATCCAGATAGGTATCAATGAATGACGGCCGGATACCGCCGGCCTGCCCAGCCTCGACCCGGTCAAGCAACTCGTCGTGGAACACCGTCCAGAAGTTCGCCCCGTCCGCTGTCTCGCGGAACCACCCGCCGTTGTCACCGTCGGTGCAGGTCGTGACCAGTGGAGGATGATCGCACCATTTCGTCCGCTGCTCGACCTCCTCAATGAACCACCCGGCATCCATGCCCGATTCCTGGGCATCCGACAGCTCCCGGTCCCGCACGACCACAACGATTTCCTCGCCCTGGTGACGCGCAAGGTGCGGCCGGTAGCGCAACTCGTGCCAGGGCATGGGCGTCACCGGCTCCACGTGCTCGCTGTCGACCACGACGTACCGATACCCCAAGCGCTTGAGCAACGGGATGAGTTCCATGCAAAACGCCATCTCTGGCGGCCAGAACCCGCAGAACACCTGCCGGGCGAACAGATGTCGGCCAATGCCCAACCATCGTTCGACCTGCTGCTCCCGGTCCCTGGTTGGGATGAGCGGAAGGACCGGATGGTAGTAGCCGGTACCCA
>JAFGOK010000077.1 GCA_016926535.1 Micromonosporaceae bacterium
CACGCTCCTCCCCGCGGAAATCCAGTACCGGGTGCCAACGATCTCCTGTGATCAGCTGGACCAGCGGCCGGTCGCCGCTGCCCAGGACGAGCAGTCGGTGGCCGTCGCGTGCGGGCGCCCATCCGCAACGGCGCCAGCGGAGAAGTACCTGCTGGACTCGGCTGCGCTGGTAGGAGAGGACATCGCGGAGGTAGCCGTCACCAACGAGGCGAGCGGGTGGGGCATCGTGCTGACCTTCACCGAGACAGGTCAAAGGAAGTGGACCGAGCTGACCACAGTGGCCTCCGCCGGTGAGGCGCCGCGTCAGGTCGCGATCGTCGCCGACCACACCGTGATCTTGGCCCCGGAGATCCAGGCGGTCATCGTCGGGGATGCGGAGCTCTCGGGAGCATTCACGAAGGACGAGGCCGACCTCATGGCCGCTCGGATCGGATCTGGAGTACTCCCGATCACGCTGGTCGTCCGGGCGGTCGAGCACAGCGGGTAGCCAGCGGGCGGGGCACGGCCGGAAGGACATCAGCCGGCGGGGCACGGCCGCGAGGACATCAGCCGGCGATGACCCGATACCGCTCAAGATGAGCGAGCATCGCGTGATTGGCCTCCCAACCGTCCGGGAAGGTCACCGGAACGTTGAGATGGACGGCCGTGTTGCCCGGATGGGCGTCCAGCAGCTCCTGGATACCGGCCCGAGCGACGACGATGCAAGCGTGCCGGTGGCGCGAGGCGAGCACGCACAGCCGGCCGGTTTCCAGATGGAACGCGGTCGCGTCCCGCCGACCAGACAGGGGGTGGAGCACAATCGTCACGTCGTACTCCCTGCCCTGGAGCCGGTTGGCCGTATCAACGGTCACTGCGGCTGCCGACGGAGGTAGCAGGGCCCGGATCGCAGCGGCCTGATCCCGGTGGGCGACGCCGATGGCGATCCGATCCGGTGAGACCGGACGTCCCGACGGTGCGGATTCCGAGTAGGCGACGGCGCGCCGGTCCAGCAGCCGCGTCGCCAACGCCGCGCAGGCGGCGATGGCCTCAGGATCGGTACGCACGGTATGCCGCGCTGGCAACTCGTACAACGCCCAGCCCCGGGAGGCTGCGAGCTCGACCGCGTCGTCAAGGGCGGACCTGGCCACGTTGTCAAGGGCGGACCTGGCCATATCATGGGCGGACCTGGCGGCTGACCGCTGAGCCTCCAGCGCGATCCTCCGAGCAGTGGAGCCGGTCCCGGAGCGAAAGCCCGTGAACGGGTAGAACGCCCGCGCAACGGCTGGGACGGCGCTGGCCGGCAGGCGCCAGGAAACCGGAAGCCGGTGCAGCGGCAGCCCGGGGTTGTGCCGCAGCACCACCGCCATGGCGCTCTGCATCGGATCCCAGGTCAGCCCGACCCAACGTTCACTCTCCACGGTGGAGAAGGGGTCCAGTTGCCCCGGATCGCCGACGAACAGGGCCCGCTGGAAACGGTTGGCCACCCGAAGCAGCGCATCCGACCGCATCTGGTACCCCTCGTCCACGATCGCCCAGGGCCAGGTCCCCTCAGGGACCGTCGCCCACTTGGCTGCCGTCCCGACGATGACCGTCGATCCGTCAAGATCTCTGACGCGAGTACCCACCGTTACGACCTGGTGCTGGGCGACCCTCGGGGAGGGAACGTAGTCGACCGCGGACAACCGGCCGATCTGCCGGTGTGCCCCAGTGGCTGCCAGCCGGTTGATGAGATCGTCGACCTGCTCATTGGTCTGGGCGATAAGGATGGCCGGCTCGCCGGCCGCAGCGAGTTCCCCGGCGACTCGGACGACCAACGTCGATTTGCCAGCCCCTGGAGGGGAATCGACGACGATCCCTTGATCGCTACCATGCTGAAGGCCAGACAGGACCGCACCGACCACGCGGTCGGCGGCTTCAGCTGGCGATGCTGTCCCTGTCACGACCATTCCTCACCAGCTGGATCGTCACGGGGTAGATCGTCACGGGGTAGATCGTCACGGGGTAGATCGTCCCCTCTCCGGCTGGCTACGGCCGCCTGCCCCTCGACAGCGTCCAGGGATGCTGGGGCCGGTGGCCCCCCGTGGGTCCAGGGAGTCTCCTCAGGCGCCGGGAAATCACCGGGAGGGACGTACTGATCGGCCAGTGACGTGTAGCAGAGACGCTCCCCAGCGTCGGGAACGCTTCCTGGGAGCGGGGTCAGCGCTCGCCCCATCCCCCCGGACAGTTCCAGCACGACGGTGGTCTCCGCCCCTCGCGCGACCACGACCTCCACCGCCCTGGCCCGCTGGGCAGGGCGAGCTGGGGAGATCCAGGTACTGCCGACCTCAGGCTTCGCCGGATCAGTGGTCGTGACCGTGACCCGTGGCCGCAGGGTCCTCCGCCGGCCGCTCGTGTCGATCCGCAGCCGGTCGGCCTCCAGCACGGTTGCGACGAAGGCCTCTCCGGTCAGGCGGTACTCGGCCATGATCAACGGATCATCGTAGGCACGCTGGACGGTGAACGCCGCGAGCGCCCGTTCCAGACGGTGCAGGCGCCGGGCCGCGGCGACCGCACCATCCCGGCGGGGCTGCGGCAGGCCCGACCCCTCCAGGCGTGCGGCGAACTCGGTGTAGGCGTCTCGATCTGCCGCCCACCGATCGGCGACCCGCACGCCGGGCGGCAGCGCTCGCAGCAGGGCGATCGCTCGCCACATCAGCCTCCAGGTCGGCTCGAGCTGACTGGCGACAGCATCCCGAAGGGCCCCAGACGCCTGGCACTCGGCCAGCGTCCCCGCGTCAGGGGTGGTCGCCGCTGCGTACGCCTCGATGGCTGGGGCGAGCACCCTGTTGTCGAAGTCCGGATCCGTTGCTGGGCCTGCTGGCGGCCAGATGCCGGGATCTTCGGCCAGCATCGCGGCGGTTGCCCCATCGCGGCCTTCCGGAGGCTCGATCCATGCCAGGAGCGCAGGCAGGTGTGTGTCCTCCAGGGCGCTCTGACCAGTCGCCCAATGCATCGCTAGGGCATCTGTCAGCGTGACCAACAGCGATGACCCCGGATACTCCGCCCGCTCCGCGAAGAAGGTCAGCCACTGGCCGAGGACCGGGACTCTGGCATCAACCGCGTACGGGCCGTCAGCCCGGCGGAAGCGAGTTGACCTGCCGAATAGTCGTACGAACCCGGCTGCCGCCGGGTTCGCAACAACCACCTGGGGTGCGTCTGTGCTCCGCCAGCGTGCCTGCCCGGTGCGATCTGGTGCGGCGACCTCTGTGACTGTCTGGAAGCGTTCGAAATGCGGCACGAGGATCGACGCCAGTTCTGCGGCGAAGGCGAACCGCAGGTCGCGGTTGCGGGGCTGCGGGACGACCAGCAGCCTCGGCCGGTCGGGGTCGTCCCCGACCATCGCGGCGAGCGGGGCGTTCGCCTCCCCTGCCAGGGCCAGGGGGATGAACACCATCGGCCGCTCAGCACAGTGAATATGGCGGACCATCGTAATGGGTTGCGCGACGCCCTGGACGAAGGCCAGGGCTCGAGCGAGGGCGACCAGCGTACTCATGCCGACAAGCCCAGTGCCGACAAGCCCAATCCCGACGAGGCCGCGGTTGGATCTCCCGCGAGGACCAGCGACTGGCTGCGAAGCTGCTCGGCCAGCCGCAACACGGCAGCTGTCTCGGTCTGGTCGGGCGAAGGGCTGAGGGTGCCCGAAGCCAGTCCCAAGACCGTCTCAACCTCCTCGATCCCGCCGAGGCGTTCACACACGTCACGACCCAGCACCGCGGTCTGGCCCCGTGCCCGACTCCTGCTCCGGCAGAAACCCGCCAGCTCACAGACAGCGAGGCATTCTGGGATATAACGGGCAGGAACGCATTCGAGGGCGGCGACCACTTCTACCGGCGGACGCCGCGCAACTCCCGATTCGTCGATCGACAGATCGAACGTGAGATCGTCCGGCAGTGCAGCGAGCAGCATCTCGATCCGCGCCATCCTGGCAAACTGGCGACGGAGTACTGCCAGTTGCTTCCGCACGTCAATGAGGGTCGCTGTTGGCTGGTTCGCGAAATCCCGGGGGCACACCAGCACAATCTCATCGGCGACCGCACCGGCGTCGAATCCGGCTTCCGTCACGGCTGCACATGTCGCCATGACATAGACAGCGGCCTGGATCGCTGCAGCCGCCACCTTTGACGGAGCGGCCTGACCGTCGATCACGGCGAACGACTTCACCTCGACGACATGAACCCGGGCGTCCGGGCCAATCAGGATCAGGTCAGGCTCCAGGTACACGGTGCGTCCCGCGATTGTCATCGCCAGCAGCGGATGATCGAGGAGCAACGCTGGTCGCTGGCCGGGGACACCCCAGCTGTCACCGCCCTTGAAGACCTCGCCCAGCAGGCCTGCTGTCCGCGCCAGCCGATCGTCCTGGGACTCGGTCTGGCCGACCGCCGAGCAGTCAACATGGCGGGCATGCTGTCCGGGCGGCACGATCTTCTGCTCGATCAGAAGCCGCAGCAGCGCCGCGCATTGATCGGCCTTCAGTTGCGCCTCGAAGGCGTTGCCGCGAACAATGGCAAACTGGGACTGACCAAATCGAGCTGGATAACCGATATGGTCGGCCAGCCGCTGCTTGTCAACCCCAGCGGTGTCCAGCACCGCCCGACGATCACAGCCCGGGTTGCTGGTCAACGCAGCGATGGTGCGGGCATTCTGCGCGCACGGCCTTGCCGAGCCACGAATCCTCGATGCCGACTGCACGAGGACAACCCTTTCACACGGCGCGCCCCCCACGAAGACCGGTCGAAGTCCAGCGCCTCTCGACGGGCCAGCCCGTCTGCGTTCAGCGCCACTGGGTGTCGATCCAGGCTGCGCGGCGCTTGGTCCAGGCTGCGGTGTAACCGATCTGTTCCCGCCAGGTCGCGGTCGCCGGGGTGCGTGCCCGGTTGACGACCCAGGCGATGGTGAGGATCGGCCAGCGTTGGAAGTTGCGACTCGCCGCATGCGCCCAGCCGGTGACACCACCCCAACCTGCCTGGCGTTCAAGACACAGACACAGACCAGCCTGGAACGATACGGCCACACGATCGTTGCGAACACCGGCAACAACCGCAGCGACGGTCAGCCGGTTGCCAGTCCTTGCGAGCCGGCCGGCGAATCCGGCGGCGGGCCCACCAGCAGATCGGCCAGCGTCGCTCCGGGGCGCGGGGCGGGCACCGGCCGCGGATCACGGCAGCGGGCCACCAGCCGCTCGACCAGCGCGGCCCGGGCCACGATGTCGTCGGGGTCGATACTGCCCGGAAGGCACCGGATCTCTACGGTGTCCTGCTCCACCGGCTGGGCCACCAGACGGGTGAGGTTGATGTCGGCGTACTTGGTCAGCCCTGTCGTCACGGCGGCCTCCGCCAAGGCGTCCCACCCCGGGGGTGCAATGCCGGATACCAGGTCGATCACGGCCTGCGGCAACGCGCCCAGGCGCCGGCAGCCGGCGTTGGTGCCCAGGGCCTCCCAGATGGGTTCGCGCCACTGGGAGAACAGGCGCACCAGGTTGGCGAAGGCCGGCACCGTCCGCAGCGGCGACGCGTCCAGGTGCAGGTGGACGGCGGCCTCCTCAGGGACCGTGAACCCCAATTCCCGTGCGGGCCCCAGCAGGGCCTCCAAGCGGGCGCGGTGATCGGCCTCGATCGGAGGGGTGATCACCTCGCAGGGCCGTTCCCGCTCGCCGGGCAACGGCACCGCCACGGCGATGGTCGCCCCGGCCGAGTCGACGACCTTGGCAGCGTCATCCACCCGCACCACCGGCACCCCGAAGATCTGGGCCAGCGGTTCCAGCACCGACTCCAGTGAAGCGGTGGGATCGGCGAACCGGTGGACCAGCCGCAGCAGGCGCGGTTCATCGCTGACGATCCGGTACCACCCGGGCTGCGGGGCAGCGTGGTTGTCGACATCCTGGCGGAGGGTGATGTCGTCGACCAGCTTGCACAGCATCGCGCCAGCGGCGTCGCGGACAACAAAGCCCTGCGTGAGGTGTAGGAAGTGAGTCATTCCCGGGACCAGGGACGGTTCGCTGTCAACGTGGAATATCAGGTCGACAGTACCGCCATGCCGGAGGGCGAGGTCCTCTGCCAGGTCCGCCCTGCTGGCCCCGCGGGGGGCCAGCAGCTCGATCTCGAAGCCAATGCGCTGGGCCAGGCAAGGGCTCGCCGGCCCCGCGCCAGTGGCGGGGGCCGGTGGGTCGATGGTGACAATGGTCATGCTGGCAGCTTGATACCAGCGAGAATCTTGCGACCGGCGGTCGCCTTGACGGTGCTGATGTCGGTCTGGTGCCACACCTTGGCCAGGCGCCGCGCGTCGGCGTAGTCATAGCCGTTGTTGAAGTAGGCGGCCCTGGCGAAGTCGTCGGAGACCGTCCACGCGGTGTCACCGTGCTGGAACTCCGCCTTGAACTTGTCGCCGCTCTTGATCAGCGCCTCTCCGGTGTCCAGCTTCGCCTGGTACGGGCTGCCGTCGTTCCAATACCGGGCCAGCACGACGGCGTCATCGTAGTCGTACCCGGCGTTGAAGTAGGCCAGCAACTCCTCGTCGACCGGGACCTTCGGCTCCGTGAACGCCGCTGCGCCGTGGTGCTGGACGACTGCGGCGGCCGGCGGCGCGGCACTGGCCGCCTGCGGCAGCAGGGCGCCCAGAGCGAGGACGGCCGGCGGGACCAGCAACGCGGGAGCCACGACCCGCGAGGCGGACCGGATCCGGCCCATCGCCGTGCTGGCCGCACCGCTCGTTTCGCTGTTCGCACTCATCTGCTCATCGTTCACAGTAATCCTCCGAATTTCTGCCCGGGAAATCGGGCGACACATGACCGAACCGACCCATCAACGGTCGGCCCGAGAACCGGAAAACCGCCGGCCAATACCGGCACAGCAATGCCCGCCAGTACCGGCGGGGCAATACTGACCGGGCCGTCGGATCAGTGCCAGGAAACCCCTGGAATACAGCGATCCGCCATCGCCATTGGCGACGCTTTCCGCGATTGTTCAACACAGCTCATCTGATGGTCGCATGATCTGCCTCCATATTTCGAATATTGACCTCCTTCACGTTCCACGCTAGTTCAGAAATGCTACCTGGATGCTTCAGGGTCATCCAAGATCGAAACATGTTGTTGTTTTCACAAAAAAACGGACAGCCGCCGTGCAACCACTGCCCGAAACCGCAGTTCACATGGCACCTGGATCCGGCGAACCGGACCAGTCACCCAGCGCCGGGCGCCGGGCACGGGCGCCGGACGCCAGCGGGCCGGGCCACGGTGCACAGCGGGTACCCGTCGGGGTTGACCGACACGCAGCGGACGCTGATCAAGCCGCTGCCGTCGTCTCCCATGCACTGCTGGAAGGAGGCGGCAGCGGTAAATACCTGGGTCAGGCGGTGCGGTAGGCGTCGAGAATGGTCTGGACAGTTGCGTTGCCGCTGGTGTCCTTGACGGTTGCCCGGAAGGAAACGCTGCCTCCTGCGGCCGGGTTGGTGACCCTGAAAGCACCCTGGCAGACGGGCGCCTTGCGCCAGGTGGCACCACGGTCATAGGAGACCTCGACGGCAACCGTGCGGCGCTTGGAATA
>JAFGOK010000078.1 GCA_016926535.1 Micromonosporaceae bacterium
CGGGAAAAGACGGACAAGATTTTTGTCGTGCTGGCCGAGTTCGGCGACGACCGCCACGCCAGTTACCCGGACCAGGACACTGATCCGAGCGTCGAGGGCCCGACGGTCTTCGACGGCCCGTCGCACAACCAGATGCCGGAGCCGGATCGGACCCTGGACAACTCAACATATTGGAAGGCGGACTTCTCACAGGACTACTTCCAGAACCTGTACTTCGGTACGGGCGCTGGGGCCGAGTCTCTCAAGACGTACTACGAGAAGCAGTCCTCTGGTCGATACAGCGTTGACGGGACCGTGACCGAGTGGGTCAAGGTGCCGTACAACGAGGCGCGGTACGGCCGCAGCAACGGCTACCCGTGCGCATCCAATGTGTGCACCAATGTGTGGTACCTGATCAATGACGCTCTGGCGGCATGGGTTGATGCCCGGCATGCCGAGGGCATGACCGATGCGCAGATCGCGGCAAATCTGGCGTCCTTCGACGAGTGGGACAGGTACGACTTCGACGGCGACGGCGATTTCAACGAGCCAGACGGCTACCTCGACCACTTCCAGATCGTCCACGCTGGTGGGGACCAGGCCAATGCCGACCCCTATCAGGGTGAGGACGCCATCTGGAGCCACCGCTGGTACAGCTTCTACAACACCATCGGAACGGCGGGGCCGGAGAGCAACAAGCTCGGTGGCAGCCAGATCGGCTCGACCGGGCTGTGGGTCGGCGACTACACGATGCAGCCGGAGAACGGCGGTATCGACGTCTTCGCGCACGAGTTCGGCCACGACCTCGGTCTGCCGGACCATTACGACACCACCGGCGCCGGGGACAATCCGGTTAACTGGTGGACGCTGATGGCCCAGAGCAGGGTCAGCGCTCCGGGAGACAACGCGATTGACAGCCGGGCCGCAGATCTGTCCGCATGGGACAAGCTCCAGCTCGGATGGTTCGACTACGAGCTCGTTACGGCAGGCCAGAAGAAGACGATCAATCTTGGCCCCCACGAATACAACACGAGCAAGCCGCAGGGCGCCATTGTCGTGTTGCCGAAGAAGCAGGTGACGACCCAACTCGCGGTTCCGCCAGAAGGCACGAAGCAGTGGTGGAGCGGCAAGGGCGACGACCTGAACACCACCCTTACCCGGCAGGTCACCCTGCCTGCGGGCGCGGCGGCATCCCTGACGTTCCAGGCGACCTGGGATATCGAGGACTGCGGCCCGGATCCGTGTGACTACGCCTATGTCGAGGCCAGCACCGGGTCCAGCTTTACGGCGATCCCGGGTTCCATCACGCTGCCCGCCGAGGGCAACGGGATCGACGGGACCAGCGATGGCGCCCAGCCGGCCACCTTCGACCTCTCCGCGTACGCCGGCCAGACCATCACGCTGCGGTTCCGTTACTCGACCGACGGTGCCGTCGGAGGGATGGGCTTCTTCGCTGACGACATCACGGTGACGGCCGGTGGTACCGAGGTGTTCACCGACGGTGCCGAAAGTGGTGACAACGGCTGGACAGCCAACGGGTTCAGCGCGGTCGGCAGTTCCATGACCGACGAGTACGACAACTACTACATCGTGTCCAACCGGTCGTGGATCTCCTTCGATCAGTACCTGAAGTCCGGCCCGTACAACTTCGGTTTCCTGCCTGACAAGCCGGACTGGGTCGAGCACTTCCCGTACCAGGAGGGGCTGCTCATCTCCTACTGGGACACCTCCCAGCCGGACAACAACACCAGCGAACACCCCGGTGAGGGCCTGATCCTTCCGATCGACTCGCACCCGAAGCTGGTGTACCGGTCAAACGGTGTGCCCTGGCGCGCTCGCATCCAGGGATACGATGCGCCGTTCTCGCTGCGCAAGGCTGACTCGTTGACGCTGCACAACGGCGGCGTCGCGGGCCGCATCCGCGGCGGTGCCCCCGTCCCGACGTTTGACGACAGCCGCAGCTACTACTCGGTGGACGAGGCCAACGAGGTGTTCTACGGCGTCAAGGTGCCGAACAATGGCGTCAAGATCTCCATTCTGTCCCAGAACGGGACGTCGATGAAGATCCGCGTCTACTGACACCTGCCTGAGTACTCCTGTACTCCGTCAGGCGGCACGATGACCAGGGGCAGAAGCGCGACAGCCGGGATCGGAATCTGCGATCCCCAGCGCTTCTGCCCCTCCCCCTGTTAGGACGCTGGAACGGGCGAGGGCTCGCCCGGCGCCTTGACCAGCCGCCGAACGCTGCTGCCGCACAGGGTGGTCAGAGCCAGGCCAACCCCGATCGAGGCCGCCGTCGTGAAGGCCCCGCCGGGTAGGAACGTGCTGACGATGTTCGCGAAGGCACCAAGCGTCACGTACAAGCCTGTCCATGCGACGGAGCCAACCGCGACGGACAGCACGAAACGCCGGTAGGGCACCCGGAGAACTCCGGCGACGACAGGCACCATGGTGCTGACGAAAGGCAGGAACGGCGCTGCGACCAGCATCTTGCGGCCACCCCTGGTCAGTAGCCGTTCGCCGGTTGTCCAGCGTGCCTCACCGATCCAGGTCCCGAAACGGCTGTGCCGCACCAGCGTGCCGTAGCGACGTCCAATGAAGTGGCCGAGCGACGCGGTGAGCAGGTATCCACAGACAACACTCGCCATGACGGGGACACCATCGACTGGTCCTCTGGCCGCCATGGCGACCATCACTGCGGCGTCTGCTGGCACCAGGAGCCCCAGCAGCGGAATGCCGTCGAGCACCATGACACAGCCAAGTGACGCTGTCAGCAGAATCATCGGAAGAGTTGCCAGGTCGGCAAGCCATTGGACCACGTGATCGAGTGTACGAATCGAACCTGAGGAGAACATGAGTGATGAACCCCGGTTGCACCCGGAGGTTGGACCCCTACCAAGGTCGTAGCATCGATCACCTCGGAGACGGACAACCGCCTCCAATATCCGACGAAAGAACCAGCAGCCCCTTAGGGGACGGTACGAGCCCGGAACGTCGACCGTCGCTTTGCTGGCAGTAACATCGTTGTCGCACTGACTGAGCTGTAGTACCCGATATCATCCCCCGAACGCCATTACCACGCTACGTGCGTCAACCCATCCTGATTGTCCAGTGCGCGGCTGCTCCGTTGTGCCCAACAGCCTACTTGCCTCGACCTGTGTTTTGCACCAAAAGCAGCAAAGCACCGGTGTGTCAGGTCTCGCACGGTTAGCGTATTCATTCGTACCCGCTGGTGGGGCCCGAACTGGCACCGGGTGGCTTCGCGGAAAGCCCGTTGCTGCCCGTGACCGAAGCCACCTGCGGGTTGTTCAGGCCGTCTGGTGCCAGTGGAGCCACACCTGCCCCCTGCCAGCACGGCGACGGGGACGGCGGGTTGACGGCGGAGCGCTGCGAGAGCATATGTACATCGTTCAGGTTGCATCAGAGTGTGCCCCGGTGGCACAAGCAGGCGGACTGGGAGAAGTGGTCTTCGGTCTCAGCAGGGAGCTGGAGATCCGGGGCAACTCCGTGGAGATTATTCTGCCGAAGTACCGGCATATGCGGTACGACCAGATCTACGGCCTCGGTGTGACATTCCAGGACCTGTGGGTCCCGTGGTACGGCGGGACAATCCACTGCACGGTGTGGTTCGGGTTCGTCCACGGCAGAAAGTGCTTCTTCATCGAACCGCACTCGCACGACAACTTTTTCGAGCGAAACAGCTACTACGGCGACAACGACGATCCGATGCGCTTCGCCTTCTTTTCGAAAGCCGCATTGGAATTCCTTTTCCAATCCGGCAAGCGACCCGATGTCATTCACTGTCACGATTGGCAAACCGCGCTCGTTCCCGTTCTGCTGTTCGAGCAGTACCAGTATGGGCTGGGCGAACGACGCGTCTGCTTGACCGTGCACAATTTCCGTCACCAGGGGGTATGCGGCGAGGAGATTCTGCGGGCGACCAATCTGCATCCGTTTTCCCGGTTCATGTGCCCAGAGCGGCTCGCCGACGATTCCAGGCATGGTGCGATCAACTTACTCAAGGGAGGAATCGTCTACTCCAATTTCACCACGACCGTCTCACCGAGACATGCGTGGGAGGCTCGGGTCTCCAACCAGAGCGAGGGCATGGGACACACCCTGCACATTCACCAGGGGAAGTTCGGCGGGATCCTCAACGGTGTCGACTACGATCTCTGGAATCCGGAAGTCGATCCACTGATTGTCCAGAACTACTCGCTCAACGATCCCGATGGGAAGTACGCGAACAAGAAAGCATTGCGCGACCGTTTTCTGCTTCGAGAAGCCTATAAACCGATCATTGCCTACGTCGGCCGTCTCGACGATCAGAAAGGCGTCCATCTTATCAGGCACGCGATGTTCTACTCGCTCGACCAGGGCGCGCAGTTCGTCCTGCTCGGGTCGAGTCCGAATCCGAAGATCCAGGGTGAATTCTGGCATTTGAAGCACCACCTGAACAATAACCCGGACTGCCATCTGGAGTTGGAGTTCAACAACGAGTTGGCCCACCTGGTCTACGCTGGATCCGACATCCTAGTCATGCCGAGCATGTTCGAGCCCTGCGGTCTGGCCCAGTTGATCGCGATGAAGTACGGCACGGTTCCGGCGGTCCGGGCGGTTGGAGGGCTCGCTGACACCGTCTTCGACCGGGACCATTCCGACCAGCCATGGGAGTTGCGGAACGGATATGTGTTTCACCAGACCGACGGTAGTGCTGTCGAGTCGGCCTTGCACCGGGCCATTGGACTGTGGTTCGGATTCCCGGAGCAGTTCCGCGAGCTGATGCTGAACGGTATGCGGGCCGACTACTCGTGGTCGGCCTCGGGGCAGCACTACCTCAACGTCTACGAGCACATCCGGCACCGGTAGTGGGGGATACCACCATGCGTGATTTTCCTGAGTATGTTGATGATTTGCCAAATATCTGCGGCCGGGAGACCGAGCTAGCAGAGCTGATCGCTGATAGCGCCAAGAAGCCGGTGTATCAGCACGGAGCCGTCGACCTCCAATCCGTGCGATCGACGTTTGCCATCGGGCTGCATATGCACCAACCGCTGATCCCGGCCGGAGGCGGCGACCTGGCCAGTGCCCCGGTCATCAGCAATCTCCAGTGGATGATGGACAACCAGCACATCCACGACAACCACAACGCCCCGGTCTTCCGGTGGTGCTACCAGCGGATAGGTGAGTTCATTCCGCAACTTCTCGCCGAGGGGTACCAGCCGAGAGCGATGCTGGAATACTCCGGAACGCTGCTGCACGGTCTGCGGGTGATGGGGGCCGACGACGTCATCGACGCGTTGAAGGTGGTCACCTGCGAACCGAAACACCGGGACGCCGTGGAGTGGATCGGATGTGCCTGGGGGCATGCCGTCGCTCCTTCAACGCCGGTCCAGGACTACCGGCTGCATGTCCGCGCCTGGCAGCATCATTTCGCCGCCATCTTCGGGTTGGAGGCCCTCGGCCGGGTTCGCGGATTCTTCCCCGCAGAAATGGCATTGCCCAACCACCCGGAGATCGCCTACGAATTCGTCAAGACACTCAATGAGTGCGGCTACCAGTGGGTGATGGTCCAGGAACACACGGTCGAGTTGCCCGACGGGAAGGCTCTGGAACAACGCCATCTTCCGCATCGTCTGGTCTGTATGAATGCTCGCGGCGAGACCGCCGAAATCATCGCCATTATCAAGACCCAGGGCAGCGACAACAAACTCGTCGCACAGATGCAGCCGTACTACGAGGCCAAAGGGCTGTCCCGGACCACCTTCGCCGGGCATGAGGTGCCGCAGTTGGTGACCCAGGCGGCGGACGGTGAGAACGGCGGCGTGATGATGAACGAATTCCCGCCGAAGTACCACGATGTCATCCGGGAGTGCTCGGGATCCGAAACCCCGATCGTCAACGTCACCGAATACCTGGAACAGCTGTTCGCGCTCGGGGTGCGGCCAAAGGACCTGCCAGTCATCCAGCCGATCGGACAGCACAAGATCTGGGAGAAGCTCAAGCCGGGCAAGACCGGGCCGAAACGCCTGCCCGACATTATTGCCCTGCTGCGTGCCGCGGATGACCGGTTCCATGTCGACGGTGGCAGCTGGACCAACGACATTTCCTGGGTACGGGGGTACGACAACGTTCTCGCCCCGATGGAGAGGGCGAGCGCGAAGTTCTGCGAAAAATTGTTGGAACCGCAGGTGAGCACGGATGATCCGCGGTACCGTGAGGCCTTGTTTCATCTGCTGACCGCCGAGACCAGTTGTTACCGGTACTGGGGTCAGGGGATTTGGACGGACTATGGGGCGGAACTCGCTCGCAGGGCGAACATCGCGATCGATCGTGTGACCTGACGCGAGACTCGCGAAACAGAACGCGATCGTTGGATCGCGAGCAGCAGTATTGGAGGCCGACATCCCGATGGCTCGCAACGGTGACCCGTCTGACGGAATCGCATTCGCGCTTGTCCTCAATCTGCATCAGCCGGCCGGCAATCTGGAGGACCTGCTCGTTTCTCAGCCCTGGGACGCGAAGCAGATCCTGTGGGCACTCGACCGCATTCCTCGGGCGCTCTGGCGTCACGAGGCGACGGCGAGGGTCCACCTCGCGCTGTCGGGAACGCTGCTGGAGACATTGGCTGATCCCGAGTTTCAGGAGTTGGCGTACGGCATTGTCGACTGCGGGTCGCTGCTGTGGCACCTTCAGAACACGGCGGTCATCGATATTCTGGGTACCGGCTACTACCATCCGGTCCTTCCGCTCATCCCAACCAGGGACCGGGACCAGCAGGTCGAACGATGGCTGGGCATTGGCCGGCATCTGTTCGCCCGGCAGGTGTTCTCCGGGTTCTGGCCGCCAGAGATGGCGTTTTGCATGGAACTCATCCCGTTGCTCAA
>JAFGOK010000479.1 GCA_016926535.1 Micromonosporaceae bacterium
CGCAGCACGCCAACCTGGTCTCCGAGGGTTCCAATGAGCGGTGGACCTGCCAGGAAGGCGACATAGCCGATGGAGGCGACCACGCTGACCCGGCCGGGGGCGTGGGCCGGGTCGTCGGCGGCGGCACTCATCCCGACTGGGAAGCCCAGCGCCGTGCCGAGCCCCCAGAGGATTGCCCCGATCATGGCGGTGGCCACCCCTGACCCGAAGACCAGGATGAGGAGCCCGATCAGTGCGAGGAGGGCGCTGGCGCGCAGCGCCGGCACCCGGCCGTGGCGGTCGAGGATCCCGGGGCCGTACCAGCGTCCGATGGTCATGGCGGCGACGAAGACCGCATAGGCCAGGGAACCGGTTGCCGGAGCGGCACCGTGACCGTCGATGACGGCAACGGCGAGCCAGTCGGTGCCGGTCCCCTCGGTGAAGGCCATCGTGAAGACGAACACCCCGATGAGCAGGGTCCTGGGCTCCAGCCACGCCATCAGCGGGTGACGCGGCTGGGGGTGGCCGGGGCCGTTGGGGCCGTCGGGGCCGTCGGCCCCGACGGCCCGGTCGGCGGCGGGCTGGTGCGCCGGGAGGAAACCGCGCAGGACGCTGGCCGGAACGATGGCGGCGACGGCGAGGCCGACGAGCAGCAGATGGGCGGTGACGGAGACGCCGAGGGTCACCAGGGCAGCACCGAGCAGGGCTCCTGCGACGGTGCCGATGCTGAATCCGGCATGGAACCGCGACATGATCGAGCGGCGAAGGCGCTGCTCGACTGCGGCACCCTGGACATTCATCGCAACATCCCAGGTGCCCCCGCCGAAGCCGGTCAGGAACAGGCCGATGACAACCGGCGTGACCGAGACGTTGATGCCGATCGCGACAGTCATCAGCCCGATCGTGAAGATGAGCGAGGTCGCCGCGACCGTGCGGGCCGCGCCCAGGCGGGTCACCACGACCCCGGCGACTGGCAGGGCGACGACGGAACCGGCGGCGAGGGAGAGCAGGACCAGACCAAGCGTGCCTGGCTGGAGGTGGAGCGCGTCTCGCGCCTGGGGGATGCGGGCCGCCCAGGTGGCGATGCCGAAACCGCTGACGATGAAGGCGATGTAGACCGCGATCATGGCTTGGTGGCCGGCTCGGTCGCCGGGTGCCTGCTGGCCGGAGACTGCGGCGGCAGGTCCCGGAGGATCCGAGACCGGGGTGGCCTGTGCTGGGTGCTGGCTCATCACGTTCCTTGTTCAGCGACCAGGTGGCAGATCCGGACCTCAAAACCATACGATGTTCGGTTTTTGTGAGCAAGAGCCCTGGGACCCAGCGTGGGCAGCGATTATTCTCACTCGGGTGACCAAGCGAGGGCCGTATTCCAAGGGCATCACCCGGCGGGACGAGATCCTGACCGTCGCTCTTCGCCTGTTTGCCGAGAACGGGTACCGGGGTACCTCGCTGCGCGAGATCGCCAGGGAGTGCGGCTTGAGCGCGGCTGGTCTCTGCCACTATTTCGGCAGCAAGGAGGATCTGTTCGTCGCGGTGCTGGACAAACGGGACGAGGTCGACTCCGAGCGGGCAGGGCGACACGAGGGGCTGCTTGACGCCATTGTCGATGTCATCGAGCGCAACGCCGAGGTGCCTGGTCTGGTCGAGCTCTACACCACCATGGCCGCGTCAGCGAGTGACCCGGGCCATCCGGCCAGCGCCTTCTTCGCCCGGCACTACGAGGCGACGCGCTCCGCCGTCCGCCAGCGGCTGGTGCGCGCTCAGGAACACGGCGAGCTGCCCCCGAGGCTCGACCCGGACCGGCTGGCCGTGCTGCTGACCGCCGTGATGGACGGCCTCCAGATACAGTGGACCGTTGACGGCTCGCTCGACATGAGCGAGCACCTCCGGTTGCTGTGGCAGATCCTCGAGGGCGGGATGTGTTCCTCCGAGACACCAGCGGTCTCAGACGGTACCCCAGTCGAATGAGCCTTCGAGGTAGACGCAGGTGGCCGAGAGCAGTGCGTGGGTGGTGTCCAGCACGTCGGTGAGGATGGCAGCTGGATCGCAGTCCTCCGCCTGGGTGGGATCCTCGTAGTCCTTGGCGTTGTCCCTGGCCAAAGCCTGGCAGGCGTCCCAGAGATTTCGGTAGAGGTGGCACCACTCCCAGATGTGGTAGACCGTCTCAGAGACCTCGACAGTGGTTGCCGGTGAACCGATCCGCCAGATCCACGGCTTCTCCGCGCTGTTGCCAAGCCCCAGCTGAAGCGGGACCAGTTGGACCCGCTGGGCGAATTCGACCGCCTGCTCGCTTCCGGGGCTGACCTCGGCCAGCAGATCCTTCTCCAGCATGGTCTCGATGGTCGAGCTGAACTCTTCCTTGTTGGCTGGGCCAGCCGCTGCGAGCAGGGCGGCTCTGGTCCAGCGGATTCCCCGCCCGAGCCGGTTGGTCAGCCCGTGGGCCAGCGCCCAGACGTCGCGCTCTTCCGGGGTGAGGTGGGTGACCCGCCATCCGCTTCGCAGATCGTAGGTACTGGCCTCGGTCTCGCAGTCATACCGTTCCCCGGCGTAGTGGCCGAGGGGGAAGATCAACGGATCCGTGGCGGTGGTCCCCATGACAGCTCCTTGCGTTCGGACGTGGCCGAGATCCCGGCGACGGGCGAAGCCTATCGAGGGCGGCTGCCTCGTAGCGTCCCCAGCGCCGCCTTCTGATCAGAGGGTCCGCTCGCCGGTCTGGTGACCGGGGCGGATCACCCCTCGCTCAGTCGAAAGTTTCGCGCCCCTCGTGCGAAGTGCATCCCTCGCGCGAGGCGAACAACGATTCGATGTCCGTTGCCGGGATCGGGCGGGAGAAGAGGTACCCCTGAACCAGTGGGCAGCCGAGTCCCGCCAGCACCTGGATCCCGAGGTTCAGTCCCATGTCAATCATGACGCGGACCAGCTCCCGGCTCCGGGTATCAGCCTTCATCCTGGTCACGAAGGACCGATCGATCTTCAAGGCGTCGATCGGGAAACGGTGCAGGGTAGCGAGGGAGGAGTGCCCGGTGCCGAAATCGATGTCCCGGATGAGTCCGATCGTCTCAGCGACTGGGAGGAACTCGCTCGGGCTGATCGTCCCGTGCTTGGGGTGGTGCCAGCGGATCAGGGCTTCGATGCCGACCATGCTGCGGTCACGCAGCCGCAGGATCGGCTGGTAACGCAGC
>JAFGOK010000480.1 GCA_016926535.1 Micromonosporaceae bacterium
AGCATGGTCAGGCCGGCACGCCGCGCCATATCCTCGACCCTCCGGTCTCGCCAGTTCCTGGAATTCCTTGCCCGGCCGCGCTCGTCGAAGACAATCGCATCAAAGGCCTTCCCAGCGACGTGCGAGTCCCCGACTCCTGGTCTGGCAACAGATCTGCTCAACTGATGGTAAATTCGCTCTGCTGCGATACGAGCCGCATCCGATCGGGAAAGGGTCCGGATCGGGGTTTTCGCGATAAGGTACAGATGCTCCTGATAGGTCAGGCTACGATAGGCCGACGTATACCGGATCGTCCATCCTCTCGCTGCGAGTATCGCGGCGAACTGGTCTCGACTTGACAGCAGGCCCGGGGTGCAGTTCTCCCACACGATCTCACCGTTGTGGAGTCTGAGGTCAGTGCTGCTGGTCAGTTCCGGAAGTATCGGGACTCGGAACCTCGCCGTGTCGGTCACGACTCCTTCTCCGGTTACGGCAGCGACGGAAAACGTGTACCCGTGCCCGTACTTGAGAACGCTGTCAGCGATTCCGTAGGTCGTCGCCAGCCCGGCATTCACTCCGTGAAGGACCGCCGAGCGGGTAGTCGAATCGAAGAGGTTAATCGAGTAGGAGCGTGCTGCGGCAATTCCCTGCCAGGCGAGCGGGACCAGCCCGGCGCCCACCCCGGGTTCATGCTTGCTCACCATCCGCCCGTCGGCGGGGCTGAGTATCTTCAATACCGTCGGCGCTGCCTGCGCAGCGACCGGCGCGGCGACCGGCGCAATGGTCGGCAGGATCTTGTTGCCGATCGTTGAGGTAGCCTGCGACCCGCGTCCGGCCATCCCGGCGACCCGCTGCCCGCGTCCGGCCATCCCGGCGACCCGCTGCCCGCGTCCGGCCATCGACGCAGCCAGCGACTGGTTTCTCGAAGCCCGGCGGTGGCTTTCCGTGCCGGCGTTGGAGGGGTAGACCTCGCGACGAAGTCCGCCGATGGCGCCATCCGTGCCGTAAACGGCCAAGCCCGTCACCGGTGCACCGCTGGCTGGAATGCCTGCCGGCAATCCCATGCCCGCCCCGACACTGACCGCCAGTGCTAGTTTCCATACCACGGACTTTCGCGTTCGATAGCCACCCATCTCGGTCCCCTCGTTGGCTGCGGCCAACACTACGATGAGCCAGGTGCCGATACGGGGAACATTCGTATTTTCTTGTTAGTCAATAAGTTTTGAATCACTAGAAAGAACTGTATCGATTCTACAATCGAAATCCATGTAAGAGTCGTCCTCGGCACGCTCACAGCATCGCCGCCGGCCCAGCACGACAGTGTCCGTCGATGGCATCCCTCTCCACGGAATCCTGAGCCTTCCCGTGAAAACCGTTACGGCCGCCTTAAGTTCGTCTATGACATATGGCGTGCCGCACCAGTCTCCTGCAACATTCGGTGCGGGGAACGTCGTGGGTGCCACTGCAACGTTCCCCGCACTAGACGATGATGAACAGAGGTGAGCCGAGGATGCCGATCGGACGATCACGCAAGGTGATGCTGATCATGGCTGCCGCAACAATGGTCGCTGGCGCCGGCGTCGCGACCCAGATGGTCGCCCACGCAGACACGCCAGCGTGCAAGGTGCGGTACACGGTGGTGTCCCAGACTTCGGTGACCTTCACCGCCGAGGTCGCGGTGACCAATCTCGGCGACGCGATCACCCCCTGGGCTCTGAAGTGGTCGTTTGACAGTGGACAGGCGGTGACCAGCGGCTGGAACGGCGTCTTCTCCCAGAACGGCACCCGGGTGACTGTCACCAATGCCCGCCGAACCACCCGCCTCCGCAAGGACCGGAACGTCACCGTCGGCTTCAACGCGACCTGGAGCGGGTCGAACCCAGCCCCGACAGACTTCACGCTGAACGGTGTGGCCTGCACGGGTCAGGTCGGCTCTGCGGCTCCGTCCAGTTCCGCGACAACGACCCCCGCTCCCTCACAGGCAGCGACCCCTGGGCCTTCCGTCTCGGCCGCCGCCACTCCGACCAGTTCCGGCGCGACCGTTGCCTGGGATCCGCCCTCGACCCTGGTCAAGCCCCTGGCGGAGGTCTGGGAGCACCAGGAGAAGACCTACAATAACGGCAATCTCTACAGTTTCAAGAACTACGGCTGGGACCAGTTGATGGCCAACAAGGGATCCATCAACTACTGCGTCCGGTGGGATTCCAGTGCGACGGTCACCGCCGCCCTGCGCGACCAGATCCACGCCGCGATCAAGCGACAGGTCAAGCAGTGGATGAGCCAGATGGTCGACGGCGCCGCTGGCTGGAACGGTTTCCCGTACACCGAGGTACCAGTCAATGTCGTCGGCTGGGCGGTGCGCGACCGCAACACCCTTCAGTGGACTGACGACAGCGTGGATATCTACGTCAACAACATCCGGGAGGGTGCCCCGCAATGTGCCGAGCCATGCGGCCGGTTCTTCCACCAGGACGGCAACTACTCCAGCTGCCCCGGCGGTGCGAGCCACCACTACGACATGTCGATGTGGTTGACCTCAGGTTTTGGTGGCGGTCACGGTGGTGACTGGGGTCAGCGCGTCGGGAGCGAGTACTTCGTCGGAGCGGTCAACGACGAGAACATCCACATCGTGCTGCACGAACTCGGCCACAGCTTCGGACTCGATGACTTCTACGACTGGACTCCCACCGGCGTCAGCAATTTCATCATGCTGGCTGGCAGCTCCACCCGGATCACGGAATTCGACAAGTGGATGCTGCGTGACTGGTGGCGGCACCTCAAGGACCGCTACGGCTACTAGCCAAGCGGCAGCCGCCGGCAGCTGCGTACGACCCTGAGCCGCAGGGGATTCCCTGATAGGGGGGTGTTGGGCGGGACTGGCCGCATGCCTGTCCCGCCCAGCGACGTTCCGCCCAGCGACGTGGTGTGTCCCGCCCAGCGACTTTGCCTGCTCGTGCCGCAGATCTCCCCCACGACGAGCACACTCGCGATACCGTACCGGGTATAGTTCTAACGACGGGTCCGCGACATGATCGCACGGGCTCGGAAGCGAACCGTCGAGAGGACGTGCTGTGACCGCTGCCGCGACTTCCCTCATCGCACCAACCGCGCTGCTGGAGCGGCTCGGCCAGCCCGGCGCTCCCCGCATCCTTGATGTCAGGACTCCCGCAGAGTTCGAGACGGCCCACATCCCCGGGGCGTACAACGTCCCACTCGCGACACTCCAGGAGCATCGGGACGATCTGCTCTGTCACCTCTGCGAACCGGTCGTCCTGATCTGCCGCAGCGGGCAGCGCGCCACGACCGCCAGCACCGCCCTCGCCGAAGCCGGCCTGACCAGCATGCTCGTGCTGGACGGTGGCATGGTGGCGTGGCAGGCTGCCAGCGGCCCTGTCAGCGTCGGTCGCCCGCGGTGGGAGCTGGAGCGCCAGATCCGGCTGGTCGCGGGCCTGATCGTGTTGATCTCGGTACTACTGAGCGTCGCCGTGCCCTGGGCGAAGTGGATTGCGGCCTTCATCGGCGCCGGCCTGACCTTCGCAGCGCTCACCAACACCTGCGCGATGGGCATGCTGCTGGCGAAGCTGCCGTACAACCGGGGCCCGCGCAGAGAGATCCGCGACATCATCGCGGATCTGGCAAGACCGTCTGGCAACGGCTGACGGCACCGACTGTCAGCAACGCCTCTGACCAGCCAGCAACCGCTGACCGGATTGGGAGGGGTGGGCGGCAGATGCCGCCCACCCCTCAGGCCACGCCTGCTCCGCCTGCTCCGCCGGATGTGTTGCTGCCGGCGCTGGCACTGCTGCTGGCGCCCCTGAGCTTGAGGACTTGCCGCAGGAAGGCTTTCCGGTCGCTGGCGGCGGCCTGGAGCCCGGTCAGGTTGTGGGCGGCGTCGTAGTCCTTGCGTTCCCTGGTCCC
>JAFGOK010000481.1 GCA_016926535.1 Micromonosporaceae bacterium
CGCCCCCAGCGCCGCAGCGGCCCTCTGGGTCCCCGCCGCCGGAAGCCCCTGGGCCGCCGGAAGTCCCTCCCCCGCCGCCGCCTCCGCCTCCGCCTCCGCAAGCAGCCTCCGGGCCGCCTCCAGGAGGGGCGTACTACCCGGGCGAAGCCCCATTCGCGGCACGGTACGGCCTGGTCCGCCCACTCAACGACAGGTACCTCGCAGGGGTGTGTGCCGCGCTCGGCAGCGCAACGAGGACCGATCCCATCCTGTGGCGGGTGCTGCTCGCCGTCCTGGTCCTGTTCGGCGGCATCGGCCTCGTCGTCTACCTCATCGGATGGATCCTGATCCCGTCTGAGGGCGACACAGCATCGCCCATCGAGGCGACCCTCGGTCGCGGCCAGTCCGCGACCTCGCCGACGGTCGTCATGGTCATCGGCATCGCGATCGGCATCACCCTGCTGATGACCATTGTCAGTGACTCGAAAGCCGGGGTATTCGGGCTGCTCGTCATCGCCGGGGTCGCCGTGTGGCTCGCCCGGCGCAATGGCGAGGTGCCGGCCAGCGGCATGCCCCCGACCGCCTCGCCAGCCACCTCGCCCAGACCCTCGCCCGCCGCGTCGCTGGACGAACCATACGGCGACGTCACGCGCAAAGCAGGCACCGAGCCGGATCATGCGCCGACGGTCGTCCTGCCCGGGGTCGGCCTGCCCGGGATCGGCCTGCCACCAACGACTGGTCCTCAGACCTCCGGCCTCCCACACCCGCCACACCTGCTGCGTCCGCCGCTGACCCCGCACGGCCCGTTCGGCGGCGAGCCGCACGCGGACGTGTCCGGCTCCAGCTACCCGCCTCCGCCGCAGTACCCGGGGTACGGGACGGCGCTGGCGGCGCCGAAGCCCCGACGGCCCCGCGAGCGATCGGTCCTTGGCCGGGCGACCTTCTCGGTCCTGTGCCTGGCGCTCGGCGTGCTGGTCGCGATCGATCTCAGCGGCGTCAGTGTCACCGCCTCCGCCTACGTCGGGCTGGCCCTGGGAGTTGTCGGTATCGGTCTGCTGATCGGCACCTGGTATGGCAGGGCACGTTGGCTGATCCCCGTCGGCATCATCCTGGCAATCACGCTCGCCTCGGCAGCCGCGAGTGAGCACTGGGACGGTGATTCGCGATCGGAGCTGACGTTCGCCCCGGCCAGCGTTTCAGTGATCGAGCCCAGCTACAACGTCGACGTCGGCAACATGACGCTTGACCTGACACAGGTCGATTTCACTGACGCAGCTGTCACTATCGAGACCACCGTCGGAGTCGGCAATCTGACGATCCTGCTGCCCCCGACCGTTGACGCCGAAGTCACCGCGATCATCAGTGTGGGAGGCGCCGACGTCTTCGGCAACTCCTGGGGGGGAGTCGGCGACAACCGGCACGTCGTCCGCAACCTCGGCACCGACGGAGAAGGCGGCGGCAACCTGATCATTTCCGCCCGGATCGAAGCAGGCCACCTGGAGGTGTCCCGATGAAACGCCACAACGCCGATCTCGTCTCGCTGACCTTTGCGACCCTGTTCCTGTGCGCCCTCGGTGTCTGGCTCGTCGGAGACGTCGCCAACCTCGATCTCCCCCAGCCCGGCTGGACCATTGCCGCCGCACTGATCTTTTTTGGCACCCTCGGTCTGGCGAAGACATGGCGAACCGGCAGGGAGAACGGCAGCGTCAACGCATATGCTGGCTCGGAATCCGACCATCATCACGCATAGGAGCGGACCAGATGACGCATCCCCCCGTACCCGCGCCTGGCGCGGCGCACCGCCCGATTCAGGTCGGGGAGCGTGCGGCGCGAGCACTCGTCTCCGAGTTCGCCCGAGACGGCGGGCCGAAGTCGGGTCTGCTCCTTGATGCTCTGGCCGGCTCGGCGGCGCTCGGAGCCGCGATTGACGCGCTCCTGGCCGAAGACCGGCTCACGGTCGTCGCGGACGGCCCGGAATCGGCCCGCGCCCTGCGTGACCATGTCGCTCTGCACGGGCAATGGGTCGCGCACCGGGTCACCATTCTCGAAGACCTCGGGGAGGCGCAGCCTGCCGACGTCGTCATGTTTGCCCAGCCGCTGACGGGTACGGCCGAGGAAGCCTGCGACCGCCTCGACGCCCTGGCCACGCTGGTCAGTCCGGGCGGCGTGCTCTGCGTCGTCGTTCCAGCGACGACGCTGCCCAACGGTGCCGTCGACGAGGTCGAGCGGCAGGCCGCCGCCCACGGCGTCGGCAGCGACCTCGTACTGCGAAACATCCCGCCGGTGCGGGTGCACCGGCTGCGGTACACCAGCGCCGATCCCTCGCTCGCCCGCAGGCTCTCCCCGCAGGACCGCACGTCGAGCGTTCCGCTGACTCAGAGCATGCACATCGATTCCAGTGGCGTGGCTGCCGCTGGTATCGCTCTCGGCCTCACTGCCCTGGCCAAGGCGAGCCGGCCGAAGTCGAGACTCTGGCTGCTGCCGGCGCTCGCGGCAGTCCCCGTCGTGGCGTTCTTCCGGGACCCGCAGCGCGAGGTCCCTTCAGACGATGCTGCTATCGTCGCGGCCAGCGACGGCAAGGTCCTCTCGGTCGAGCACTTGCGGGACGAGCGCTTCGGTGAAGCGGAGTTGCTCAGGATCGCGGTCTTCCTCTCGGTGCTCGACGTGCACGTCAACCGGGCACCCGTCGCAGGCAAGGTCATCGACCATTTCGTCGAGGACGGCGGATTTGCCGCGGCGATGAAGCCCGAGGCAGAACACAACGTCGCGTCCTACACGGTGCTGGAGACCGCACGAGGCACGGTCATCGTCGCCCAGCGGACCGGTCTGATCGCCCGACGCATCGTCCAGCGGGCTCCGATCGGATCGCTCCTCGCCAAGGGAGAGCGATTCGGTATGATCCGGTTTGGCTCACGGACGGATGTCTATCTTCCCGCAGACCGCGCCGCCGCCGTCGTCTCGCCCGGGGACCGGGTCGCAGCGGGGTCGACAGTGATCGCCCGGTGGGTGGCAGAGGAGCCAGGCTCAGCGGACGAGGGCTAGCGATGGTCTTCACCGGGCTGCTGGCGGGCCTGGCTATGCCAGAGCGGCGGCCCGGCGCTGGCTCAGCCAGATCAGCGGGCCGCTGAC
>JAFGOK010000482.1 GCA_016926535.1 Micromonosporaceae bacterium
CGGCGTCGGGCGTGGACGCGGCTCCTGATGGCCCGCCGCGCCCGGCTGGCCCAGCGCCCGGACGGGGTGAGACCTGCGGGTACTCCCCGGTCTCCGCCCCGGCCGCAGCCGCGGCGAGCACTGCGGCTGCGGCCCGCTCAGCCACCCGCTTCGCCTCGCGCTGCACTCGCGCCCGAACCTCCTTGGCATGGCGCTCGGCGGCCTCAGCGGCCTGGCGCGCCTCGTCCAGCCGAGTCAGCTCGGTCGTCAGGCTCTGGCGGGTGTCAGCGAGGCGCTGCTCCAACTGGGCGATCTTGTCCTCGGTCACTGCCCGATCCTGCTGTGCCTTGGCCAGCCGCTGCTGCGCGGTCTCCAGCTCGGCCCGCACGGATTCCAAGGCCTGGCGCCTGGATTCGATCTCCTTGACGACCTTGGACAGCTCCTCCTGGCGGGCTGCCTCCTCCTCGTCGGCCCGCCGACGGACCTCGTCCGCGTGCTGCTGAGCCTCAGCGTGCAGCACGACGATCTTCTGGCTGGCCGCGGCCCGCCGCTCCTCGATCTCCCGCTCCCCCTCAGCCCGCAGGGTTGCCAGCTCCTCCTGGGTCTTGGCACGGGTCTCCTCGGTCTCCCGCTGCACCTGGGCCCGCGCGGCCTCGATCATGGCCTTGGACTGGGCTCGGGCGTGTTCGAGTTGCTGCGCGCTCTGCTCGTTGAGCCGGTTGGCCTCCTGCTCTGCCCGATCACGAGCGGCCTCGCCCTCGGCCCGCAGCTGGTCTGCCTGCCCGCGGACCTCCTCCAGCTCTGCCTGGGCCGCGGCTTGGCGCTGCTCGTACGCTCTCTCTTCCTCCTTGCGGCGGCCCGCCAGCTCCACCTCAAGATCACTCAAGATCTTCGCAGCTTGGTCCCTGGCCTCAACGAGGGCGTTCTCCGCCTCAGCCTGCCGCTTGGTCGCCCGCTCCGTCGCGGTAGTGGTGATCTGCGAGGACTGCTTCTCTGCGAGGGCGAGGATCTGGCCGACCATTGGCCCGAGGTCATGGAAGGATGCCCGATCGATCTGGACCGGCCGCTGGCGCAACTCCGTCAGCTCCGACTGAAGCTGCTGCACCTGCTGCGTCATGCTCTGGACCTGCGCGCGGACCCGCTCGCACTCTGCGGTCAGGGCGGCGACCTCGTTGTCCGCCGTCAGGGCGAACTGATCCACCTGACGCTTGTCGTACCCACGCATCACCAGGTCGAATCTCGGCCGCGACATTATGTCTTCGCGTACCACGTCGCCGCCGTAGGACATGCGCCATCCTCCATGCGATTGCCAGCGTCATCCTGCATGTGAGACCCGCCGGGGAACGTGCGATGGCCCGACCGCCGCACCCTACCCGCCCCGCTCCACCTCCGTCACGCTACCGGTTCCATCGCGTCAGCAGTCATCCCGCCGATGTACCAGTTCGACATCGCCGTGTGGGCAGCCGGCCCCCTGCCAAGCGGTCGGTGCCGCCGTCCCACCCGGCTGGATCCCGCCGCGCTATCGTGGGCACGCCGCCACGTCAACCCACGATCGGACCCACCATGATCACTCGTGATGCCGCGCCGTCGCTCGTCATCTTCGACTGTGACGGCGTCCTCGTCGACAGCGAACCGATCGTGCTGCGGGTCCTCGCGGAGCACCTGCGCCGGTACGGAGTCGACCTGGCAGACGAGCACTGGCTGGACCGGCTCATCGGCGTGAGTGAGGAGGAGTCGAACCGGCTCCTGGCCAGCCTCTTCCGCGGGGCCGTCCCGGACGGGTGGTTCTCCGAGCTGGCGGTCGCCGTCGATCAGGCCCTGGCCAATGAGGTACGCCCAGTTGCCGGGGTGGTCAATGTCCTGGATACCCTGGATACCCTGACGGTCCCGTTCTGCGTTGCCTCCAACGGCCACCCCTCCAAGCTGGCTCTCACGCTCAAGACCAGCGGCTTGGCCGGCTACTTCGACGGCCGCGTCTTCACCGCAGCCGACGTCGTCGCCGGCAAGCCCGCCCCTGATCTCTTCTTGCATGCGGCGAAGCGCATGGGAGCGCCCACCTCACGCTGCGTCGTCGTTGAGGACAGCTTCAGCGGCGTCGCGGCCGGTCGCGCCGCCGGGATGACAGTCCTCGGGTACGCCGGAGCCGGCACCACTGAGGCGGTGGCCGCAGCCGACAGGGTATTCTCCGACATGTCGGACCTGCCGGGTCTGCTCCACGTAGCCGAGGACTGACCGGAGTCGCCCTACACCGCGCGGCGGGACCACTGCTGGTTAGTGCCGGACCCGCAGGTGTACTGCATGATCGTCGCCCCGTCTGCCGTTGACCCGCTGGTGACATCCAGGCACTTGCCACTGTGACGAGCCACGATCCGGTAGTACCCGCTGCCGGCGTCCTGGAGGGAGAACTGCTGGTTGGTGCCGGACCCGCACGACCACTGGATGATCGCGGCCCGATCCTCGGTCGACCCGCTGGTGACATCCAGGCACTTGCCGCTATGGCGGGCGACAATCCGGTAGTACCCGCTGCCGGCGTCCTGCAACTGCCACTGCTGGTTGGTGCCAGAGCCGCACGCCTGCTGGATCACGGCGGCATGGTCGGCGGTGGAGGAAGACTCCACCGCCACGCACTTGCCGCTGTGCCGCGCCACCAGATTGACCATCGGGTCGTCGGTCAGGGTACTGCCGCTGACGGCACCAGTGGCCGTGTCGATGGAGACGTTGGTGGCCCAGCTGATGGTCATCGTCGTGGTGGTCGGGAACTGGATCGGCAGCCAGACGTACTGCGAGTCGTTGACCGGGCCGCTCCACGCCCCGGCCCACCGGTCTCCCAGATACAGGTACGACGTGGTCTGCGATCCCTGGATCGGCAGCACAAACGTCGTCTGCGAGTCGTACATGGTGCCGTTCCCGACGTTCTGCAGGCTGCTCCACGTACCGGTGATGCTGGTCGCGGTCGCGTACTTCTGCTGGTTGGGGCTCCAGCCGGTGCACCCGGAGGTCAGCAGGAAGTAGACGCCGTTGCGCTTGAACAGCGCCGGGGCCTCCCGTTTCTGGCCGGCCCACAGCAACTGCACCCGGCTTGAGACGGTGAGGTAGTCGGCGCTGAGCCGGTAGACGTGCAGGTCGGCGTTCTCGTTCGCCGCTGAGATCATGTAGCCGGTGCCATCGTCATCGCGGAACAGGGTGATGTCCCGGGACATGTAGTTCAGTGGCCGGAAGCTGCCCCGGTAGCTGTAGTTGCCGTCCACGGTGCTCGACGTCGCCACAGCAGCCCTGGCCTGGCCGTAGTCGCTGGAACTCTCCTTGTGCATCCACATGACGTACTGCTTGGTGGAGCTGTTGTAGATCACCTTGGGGCGCTCGATGTTGGCGGAGCTCAGCTCTGAGGCGGAGTTCTGGGTCAGGACGTGGTTGCGGAACTCCCAGTTCTTGAGGTCGGTCGACCGATAGCAGGAGACATACCGGAATGAGCCGTTGGAGTTGCGGTTCTCCCCGAACCAGTAGTAGTAACTGTCGACCTTGATGATGCCGCCACCGTGGGCGTGGAGGATGTTGCCGGCGGTGTCCTTGAACTGGGTGCCGTTGGCGATCGAAACAGTCGCGGCCTCCGCGCTCCCGGCGAACAGATACGTGGTCCCCGCCCCGAGAACCATGACCATGGTGAACAGGGCGACCCTGGCCCAGCCAGATCGTAATGACATCGTTCCTCCTCGCGCGTTCGGCCACATCGCCGAGCAGCCCCAGCCGGGGCGATAACGGATGGACTCCGTCTACCAGCCCATATATCCACTCGTCAATAGATCGCAGCAACGAGAGACGCCGGAGCCCACCGCCCACAGGCAGGGGCGGCAGGCCGGCGCCTCCATCACGAAAGCATCACGGCTCCCCTCGGCCGAGCGAAAC
>JAFGOK010000483.1 GCA_016926535.1 Micromonosporaceae bacterium
CCGCCCGGGTGGGTATCAATAGAGACAGTCACGGCGAACAGGAGTCACGAACATGCCCGCATCCGCTCACGTCGGCGTCACCGGTCTGGCCGTCATGGGACGAAACCTCGCCAGGAACCTCGCCCGCAACGGCTTTGCCGTCGCGGTCCACAACCGCACCCTGGCCAGGACCGAGTCACTGGTGGAGGAGTGCAAGGGGGAGGGAACCTTCCTGCCAGCCCGGGATCTGCCGGGATTCGTCGCGGCCCTGGAACGCCCGCGCAAGATCATAATCATGGTGAAGGCCGGCGGACCGACCGACGCGGTCATCGAGGAACTCGTTCCGCTCCTTGAGCCGGGCGACATCGTGGTCGACGGGGGCAACGCCCACTTCGCCGACACCCGTCGCCGCGAGGCGGCTCTGCGGCAGCGGCACCTCAACTTCGTGGGGGCTGGCATCTCCGGGGGCGAGGAGGGAGCGCTGAACGGACCGTCGATCATGCCTGGCGGCTCCATCGAGGCATACGCCGCGCTCGCCCCCATGCTGGAGGCCATCGCGGCCAAAGCGCCGGACGGCACCCCGACCGTGGCCCACATCGGCCCGGACGGGGCTGGCCACTTCGTCAAGATGGTCCACAACGGCATCGAGTACGCCGACATGCAACTCATCGCCGAGGCCTATGACCTGCTGCGCTCCGTCGCCGGCTACGAGCCGCGGCATATCGCCCAAATCATACGGAAATGGCGGGTCGGTCGCCTGGACTCATACCTCATCGAGATCACGGCGGAGGTGCTCGACCACGCCGATCCCGCCACCGGGGCACCCCTCGTCGACCTGATCGTCGACGCGGCGGAGCAGAAGGGCACCGGACGCTGGACCGTGCAGGTCGCCCTGGACCTCGGAACACCGGTCTCCGGCATCGCGGAGGCCGTGTTCTCCCGGGCCATCTCCGGGCACCGTGACCTTCGGCAAGCGGCTGCCAGCCTGCCAGGGCCGGCCCGCTCCACCCTGGCTGCCAGCGAGGCCGACCACTTCGCCGACCAGGTCGAGCAGGCGCTGTACGCCTCCAAGATCATTGCGTACGCCCAGGGCTGGCACCTGCTCACAACCGCCTCCCAGGAGTACGGCTGGAATCTGGATCTCGGCGAGATCGCGGCAATCTGGCGGGCGGGCTCCATCGTCCGGGCCGCCTTCCTCGACCGCATCACCGCCGCGTATGCCGCGGCCCCTGACCTACCGACCCTGCTGGCGGACCGCTCGTTCGCCAAGGAACTCGGGGATGCCCAGAGCGACTGGCGGTCCGTCGTCGCCCTCGCTGCCGCCCAGGGCATCCCGGCCCCCGGGTTCTCCGCCGCGCTGGCGTACTACGACGCCCTGCGGGCACCCCGCCTGCCTGCCGCCCTGCTCCAGGCCCAGCGGGACTACTTCGGCGCGCACACCTACCGGCGGATCGACCGGACCGGGACCTTCCACACGCTGTGGGCCGGCGACCGGTCGGAGCAGCAGAGCTGACGGGCAGATCCGGGGAGGCCACTCAGCCGCTGGTGGCCTCCCGGATCAGCCTGACCATCTGTGCCCGCAGCTTCGGGGTCACCCCGACCGTCGCGGCGGAATCGACCGTATGGTCCGCCCCGTCGAAATCGACGACCTCCGCCCCCGCCTCCCTGGCGATGACCACGCCAGCGGCGGTGTCCCACGGCTTGTTCGAGAAGATGATGATCGCATCGAGCCGCCCCTGGGCCAGCCAGGCCAGATGGACGACGGACGAGCCATGGATCCGGACCCGCTGGGCCTCGGACGACAGGCGGCTGATCACCGCCGAACGCATCCGGTTGCGCTGGTCCTCCCCCGCCTCAACCCCGAAATCCGAGATCCCGACCATCGCCTCCAGCAGGCTTCCCGGTGCGCTGACCCGGATCGACTCCCCGTTGGCCAGAGCACCGTTGCCCTCGACGGCGGAGTACCGATCACCGAGGAATGGAAGGTCGATGATTCCCAGCACCGGTCGATTGCCGCTGACCAGGCCCAAGGCAACGCCGCACAGCGGGCTGCCGTGCACGAAATTGGCGGTGCCGTCAATGGGATCAAGCGTCCACCACAGATCGCCTGCTGGCCCGCTGCGCCCTTCCTCCTCCCCGAGGAATCCGATCTGCGGCGTGCGGTCGGCAAGCAGGGCCCGCACCTGGCGCTCGATGGCGAAGTCGACATCCGTCGCCATGTCCCGCTCGCCCTTCGCGGTCAGCGTGCCGGGCCGGTGGGTTCGGAGATATCCGGCAGCGAGGTCGACGGCGGCACTGGCAACCGGTAGAAGATCCAGATAGTTGGTCATAGCTCTCAAGCATGCCTTCTTGAGCGCCGTGGTCCGGCGTGTCCACCAGCGGCACCCCCATCATCGGCTGGTCGGCCCCTGCTGCCAGGAACCAGCCGGATCGACACTGAGATCATGTCGACGTCAAAGAGAACGCGACGCGCCGCCTTCGGCAAGGCTGGCGGCCAGCGCCGCAAGTTGACAGTAGGCCTGCGTTCCAGCAGGGCAGCCAGGCTCGCATCGGCATCAACCCGCCAGCCCGCCCTGGCGGCCGGTCCGGAGCCCCTCCACCAGCAACGGTCCCCAGCGCTCGAGGCCACCCACGCCCACATCGCGAAGCCGAACCCGGCCCGGTTCAGGTCGCTGGGAGGGCAGCGGCAACGCGGCCGGTAGCCTCGCCGGCGTCAGCCAGTGGCCTCACCGCAGTAGCCCGGCAGCCTCGCCGCCGCGATCAGGCCGCCCGCGCCAGCTGGATGGTCGGGTGCTGGGCGGTGTGGCCGGCCACCGTCGCGGCGCAGCCGAGGCACCGAA
>JAFGOK010000484.1 GCA_016926535.1 Micromonosporaceae bacterium
CAGGAACGCCTGGGTCGTCGGGACCAGCTTCTGGTTCCGGTAGGCCTCAAACTCCGCCATCTTCTTCTGGGCGAAGAGGCCGTCGGCTTCCAGCCGCTGGGTCTGGTAGTCCTTCCAGTACTTCTCGAAGGCCTCGACACTGGTGCGCTGCTCGGAGGTGAGATTGCGTTCCTTGTAAGAGCCCAGCAGCTTGGCGACCTCCTGCTCCTCCTTGGTCCGTGACTCGGTGTGCTGCTGCTTCGCGGCCTCGGTTCCTGCGGTCGCGACGGAGAGTGAGTAGTAGCGCACCATCGAGACGTGGTGCCGAAGGGTCAGGATGTCCCGTTCCGGCAGCAGAGCGTCCTGGTAGATGGACTTACCGTGGCCGGCGATATCCGACATCTGCCAGAGTCCGAACACCCCGACAACAACAGCGACCACCATCGTCAGGATCATCGTCAGGGTCATTTTCGCTCTGATCCCCATTGAGCTGAGCGACCACGATCCAGTACCGCTATCAGACATGTCGGTCTCCTCGCCAATGTCGGTCTACGGGCGTCTGTTCGGCAGGCCGGCGGCGGTTCTGAGAGAACAGACGGCGTCAAGTCAGGCCAAGGTGGGGCGTTGCGGAGGCCGAGACCCTGCCGGCGGCAGCACAGCGCCGCGGGGCAGGATGGAGCCCGGACGAGGGGGTGGGCCGCGTGGCGGGGAGGATTCGCGACGAGGACATCGCGCTGGTGCGCGAGCGGGTCTCGATCGCCGACGTGATCTCCGAGCATGTGACGCTCAAGTCGGCGGGCGGGGGCAACCTGAAGGGGCTGTGCCCGTTCCACGACGAGAAGACCGCGTCGTTCACGGTCGCGCCAGCTCGCGGGGTCTACTTCTGCCACGGTTGCGGCAGCGGCGGGGACGCCATCAAGTTCGTGATGGACCTGGAGCACCTAGGCTTCGTGGAGGCCGTCGAGTATCTCGCAGGCAAGGCTGGCCTCCAGCTGCGCTACGAGGAGGCAGGCCCAGCTCCTGTCCGGCAGACGGGCAAGAAGCAGCGGCTGATCGCGGCTCATGCCGAGGCGGCCAGCTTCTACGCGGAGCGGCTGGGCGATCCGGAAGCCCGTCCGGCCAGGGAGTTTCTGGCGCAGCGCGGCTTCGACCGGCAGGCGGCCGAGCGGTACGGCTGCGGGTTCGCGCCAGCGGGCTGGGATGTGCTGACCAAGCATTTGCGCCAGCGCGGGTACACCGGCCAGGAGTTGGTCACGGCGGGGCTGAGCCGGGAGGCCAGATCCGGCAGCCTCATCGACCGGTTCCGGCGTCGCCTGCTGTGGCCGATCAAGGATCTCGCGGGGGAGGTCATCGGCTTCGGGGCACGGAGGTTGTATGACGACGATGACGGACCGAAGTACCTCAACACCCCAGAAACGCCGCTGTACAAGAAGTCGCACGTGCTCTACGGCATCGACCAGTCCAAGCGGGAGATCGCCAAGCAGAGCCGCGTGGTGATCGTCGAGGGCTACACCGACGTGATGGCCTGCCACCTCGCCGGGGTTCCGGTGGCCGTCGCCACCTGCGGCACCGCCTTCGGCGCTGACCACATCGCCGCGCTGCGCCGGTTGCTGTTCGACACCGAGGGCTCGACTGGGGAGATCATTTTCACCTTCGATGGTGATGCCGCAGGGCAGAAGGCCGCCCTGCGCGCCTTCTCGGAGGACCAGCGATTCGTCGCCCAGACCTTCATCGCCGTCGGCCCGGACGGCATGGATCCCTGCGAGCTGCGGCTCGCCAGAGGCGACACCAGCGTCCGAGATCTGGTCGCCAGCAGAGAGCCCCTGCTGGCGTTTGCTCTGCGATCGGTCATTGCCAGGTATGACCTTGATACCGCCGAAGGCCGGGTCTCGGCTCTGCGGGCGACGGCTCCGCTCGTCGCGCAGATCAAGGACAGGTCACTGCGCCCGGAGTACGCGCGGAAGCTCTCCGGTGACCTGGGACTCGACGTCGAGGTCGTCCGGCGGGCGGTCGCAACGGCGAGCAAGGGCGAGAGGATCCCCGCTGCGTCGAAGACCAGAATGCCGGCGCCGGACAGTCCACATGGGCTCGTCGAGCGGGAGTCGCTCAAACTGGCCCTCCAGAACCCGGTGCTGGCGGGGCCGATGTTTGACGCCGTCGACGCAAGTTACTTCAGCCATCCCCAGCACGTCGCGATCAGGGAGGCGATCGCTGCCGTGGGCGGGGCGGCGACGGGCACCGCCGGGCCGATCTGGCTTGATCGGGTACGCGACGAGTGCGCCGACCTGGCGGCCCAGGCGCTCATCGCGGAGCTCGCCGTCGAGCCGCTGCGGCTGGAAACCGCCCCGGATCCCCGGTACGTCGAAGTCACCCTGGCTCGGCTCCAGCTGCCAGCCGTCAACCACCGGATCGCCGAGGTCAAGTCGAAACTCCAGCGGTTGAATCCGGTTCAACAGGTCGACGAGCATCTCCGGCTCTTCGGCGAACTCGTCGCGATCGAGCAGCACGCTCGGGCCCTGCGTGAACGAGCCGCCGGGGGGCTGTGATCCTGGTCCGGCGGGGGCCTTCGTCGAGTCCGCTGGCTGCGGGGGTCACTCCTTGGCGGGCGGCTCATCAGGAATGATGGCGGCCTCGCCCGTCGGTGACGGGGACCCGGACCAGGGGCCGGGCGGCTCGGCGGCTGATTCGGCCTTTTCCTGCTCATCGGATGCGCCCTCCGAGGAGCAGCGCGACACGACGAGCCGCTTCGCGTCGTCGCGCAGCCGGCTCACCTGGTTCTGGATGGTTCCTGCGGCCTCTTGGACCCTGGGACTGTCCTTGACCTTGCGCGTCGTTTCAAGCATCTTCTCATAGCACTCGTGGCGAACCTGGGTTCCGATAACGAATCCCGCGGCCAGACCGCTGAGGAACCATACCTTGCTCCGCATGGCGACGACCTCCCTGCTCGTGAACTCGCGGTACACCTCGATGGTAGGCCCGGGTGCGGCCGCGCGCTGTCAGACGCTCGATACCCGTTTGGGGCGTGACCGAACCCAGTGGCGCTGCGGTCGAGAGCATGCTGTAATCTTCTGCGAGTCGCCCCGTTGTGGGTGATGGTTCGATCCCCCGTAGCTCAATTGGCAGAGCGTCCGGCTGTTAACCGGCAGGTTATAGGTTCGAGTCCTATCGGGGGAGCC
>JAFGOK010000485.1 GCA_016926535.1 Micromonosporaceae bacterium
CTGGCCGTCCAGGGTGACCAGGCCGTCCGCCGGAATCATGCCCATGATTGCCTCGACAAGTTCCGCCTGGCCGTTGCCCTCGACGCCAGCGATCCCGACCACCTCACCCCGGTGAACGGTGAAGGTCACGTCGGAAACGATGGGCCGGCCACCCGACCCGCGGACAGTGAGCCCCTCCACCGAGAGCACGGGCTCCGGGGTGACCGTTGAGTCTGCCGCCTCTGGATTCGGCAGATCACTGCCAACCATCAGGGTCGCCAGCTGCCTGGCCGTAACCTCCGCCGGATCGACCGTCGTGATCGTTTCCCCCCGGCGGATCACGGTTATCTCGCTGGCGACCGACAACACCTCGTCGAGTTTGTGCGAGATGAAGATGATGGTCAGGCCTTCCCCGGTCAGTTCCCGGAGATTCGCGAAAAGCTCTTCGACCTCCTGGGGCACCAGCACCGCCGTCGGCTCGTCCAGGATGAGGATCCTGGCGCCCCGGTAGAGAACCTTGAGGATCTCGACCCGCTGCCGGTCGCCGACTCCGAGGGTCTCGACCAGCGCCTCGGGATCGACGCCGAGACCGTACCGCCCAGCGAGGTCTCGGATCGTCGCAGCCGCGTCTCGGCGGATACCGTGCAGGCGCTCCGCGCCGAGCGTGACGTTCTCGCAGACTGTGAAGTTGTCCGCGAGCATGAAGTGCTGGTGGACCATGCCAATCCCGGCCGCGATCGCCTGCTGCGGAGAGCCAAAGGTGACCGCAACGCCGTCCACCAGGATGGTTCCCTCGTCGGGCCGCTGCATCCCGTAGAGAATCTTCATCAGGGTGGACTTGCCCGCGCCGTTCTCCCCGACGATCGCGTGGATGCTGCCGCGCCGCACCGTCAGGTTGACGTTGTGATTGGCGACAACGCCCGGGAACCGCTTGGTGATCCCTCGCAGCTCGACAGCTGCTGGCACTGACGGTGAGTCGTCTGCTGGCACTGACGGTGAGTCGTTCACAGGCACTCCCGGTGGCATGCGGCAGGACCGGGCGCGCCGCGATCCGCAGCGCGCCCGGCTTCGTTCGTCATAAGATCGTTCCGGTTGCCGACGTCAGACCTTGGCCGGGTCGGTCGGCACCGTGATCTCACCGTTAATGATCTTTTGCTTGTACTCGTCGAGCCTGGTCTTGATGTCATCGATCTTGCCGCCAGAGGTCGAGTAGCCGACCCCCTCGACCTTGAGATCGAACGTCGTCACGCCGCTGGTGAACGTGCCGCTGGACTCGCTCTTGACGAACTCGTACACCGCCGTGTCGACCCGCTTGAGCATGGACGTCATGATCACGCCCTTGAGGTCGTCGGTCACGGTCTCGTACTGGTCGGAGTCGACCCCGATGGCCAGCGCACCCTTGGCTTTGACAGCCTTGAACACGCCGGTCCCGGACCCGCCGGCCGCCTGGTAGACGATGTCGGCCCCGGCATCGATCAGGCCACCGGTCGAGGTCTCCCCCTTGGCGGCGTCGTTGAAACCGGAGCACTTGTCCGCCGAGGTCGACAGGTAGTTGACCAGGACCTTGGCGTTCGGATTCGCGGCCTTCACCCCTGCGGCGTACCCAGCCTGAAACTTCTTGATCAACGGAACCTCGCAGCCCCCGATGAAGCCGACCGTCCCGGTCTTGCTCTTGAGTGCCGCGGCGACTCCGACGAGGAACGATCCCTGTTCTTCCGCGAACACCAGGCTGGCAAGGTTGTCCGCGGTGACGCTGGAGTCATCGACGATGGCGAAATGCGTGTTCTGGCAGTCTTTGGTCGCCTTGGCCAGCGGGCCGTTGGCCGGATCGTTCCCGGCGTACGCGAAGCCGACCGCGATGATCGGGTTGTAGCCGGCCTCACAAAGGAGCTTGAGCCGGGTGTACTTGTCGTTGTCGGTCTCGTTCGCCGCGGCCTCAAGCTCCTTTTTGTCAATCTTGAGTTCCTTGGCCGCCTTGTCGAGGCCGGCCGCTGCCGCGTCGTTGAAGGACTTGTCCCCACGACCGCCAATGTCATACGCCAGGCCGACCTTGACGGTCTTCTTCTCCGCTGTGCTGTCGTCAGCGCTTGGCGTCGTGTCAGCGTCTCCGCCGCACGCGGCAACACCTATCGCAACGAGTACGATACTCACGGTTGCCAGCAGTTTCACCCCATGCACTCGGCGCAAGAGGATCTCCTTCCCCGTGTCACCGCTGTTCACGGTGAACCCACGGGCGGCAGCATAAGCCCTCAGCTGGCCGGTTCCCACAAATCGGTGCCTGGTTGGATGGTCGGCGTTATCACGCCGTGATGCCAGTCAGTGCGACGGCCATCAGTATGGAACCCGCTCCGCCATTTCCTGGGCCGCCGACGCCACCACCGGCCCGACCCTGGCGCCCCCGACCACTGCGGCCTCCGCTCGGGCGAGCGGATCAAGGACCGAAGCGAGGTTGGCGACGGCCGGCAGCACGACACCATCACGCCCGGCGTCGAGGAGTCCTCTCATGTCCGGGTCCTTGGCAACCACCCGGTTGAATGCCGCGGTCAACGCCGGCGGGGCAGGCCGACCCTCGTACAGCGCTGTCGGTAGACCCGTCTCCAGCAGGTAGGAATGCACGAACCGCTGGGCGAGGGCCTTGTTCTTCCCCTTACTCGCCACGAAAAAGGATGGAACGGTCACAAACGACAATGCCTGCTTTCCATCATAAAACCCGGGTACCGGGGAGATCGCATAACCCAGGCCGACCCTCCGGATGGCCGGCAGCGCCTCCGCCCCCGCGATCAGAAACGGGGTCTGACTGGTCGTGAACAGCGACACGGCATTGGCCTTGCTGATTGAGCGCTTCAGCCCGCCAGATCCCGCTTCCCCGAGCGATGCGATCTTGACAAAGGCGGTCACGGCCTCCGGCTTGCGGATACCCAGATCGGTCAGATCGAGCTCGCCCTTGTCCGTCTTTCCGAACAGGTACGCCCCGGCCGAGGTGTACAGGGGTAGAAGATGGTAGCTGTCTCCGGTCTCGCCGACCGGCATGGACACCGGGTGCGCCACCCTGCCGGACTGCACGAGCTGGTTGCCGATCGCGACGGTCTCCTCGATGCTCACAGGCGGATCCGGGACGAGTTCCGTGTTCCGGAACAGAGCGAGGTTCTCAATGGCGAACGGGACGCCGTACACCTTCTTCTCGTGGGTCACGGCCTTGATGGAGATAGAGGCGAACTGACGGCGCTGCGACTTCGAAAGGTCCACCGGATCGATCGCCCCGGCCTGGACCAGGTTGCCAATCCAGTTGTGGACCCCGACGACGAGGTCCGGCGCATCTCCTGCCCTGGTCGCCTCGATCAAAGAGTCCTGGAGATCCGTCGTGACGGCCACAACGTTGACGGAGATCCCGCGGTCTGACTCCAGACGTTTGAGGAATGGCTTGATGGCCTCAGCCCGCTGCTGATCCGCCCAGATGGTCAGGGTCTGCTCGCTCGTAAACGACCGCGACCCTCCCGGCCTGCGCTGGTCCGCGCCGGAGGTGGTGCACGCGGTGACGGCCAGCGCGGCAACGCAGGCAAGGACAGCCTTGGCGGCACGGACGGCCTTGGCGGCACGGCAACGCATCGAGCCCCTCCTGTCCAAGTATGGGAGCATTCACGGTGCACGACGGTCGCAAACTCTTTCAGTCATCAGAAAGAGTTTGCAGAACTCTTTCGCAAGTAGCTGCTCTGTCGTCTAGAGTACGGCCATGGTCAGCAGCGCCAACGGTACGGGGCGGGCCCGGCTGGCTGACATTGCCAAGCAGGCGGGTGTCAGTGAGGCGACCGTTTCCCGGGTCCTCAACGACAAGCCGGGAGTGAGCGAGTCAGCCCGGCACGTCGTGCTGACAGCGCTGGACGTTCTCGGATTCGAGCGGCCCGAGCGCCTGCGCAAGCGAAGTGCCGGCCTGGTTGGGCTAGTCATCCCGGAGCTGGACAATCCGATCTTCCCAACCTTTGCGCAGACGATCGAGACGGCCCTGGCGCAGCGCGGCTACACCCCCGTACTCTGCACCCAGACCCCGGGAGGGACCACCGAGGACGAGTACGTGGAAATGCTGCTGAATCAGCATGTTTCAGGAATTATTTTTGTTTCCAGTCGCAACTCCGACACCACGGCGGATCCGAGCCGCTACCGTTCCCTGGTCGAGCGGCGGTTGCCGATCATCGGGATCAATGGGTTCGTCCCCGGCGTCGAGGCGCCCTTCTTCTCCTGCGACGACCGCGTCGCGGGAGAGCAGGCGGTCCGGCATCTCGCGGCTCTCGGGCACCGCAGGATCGGCTTCGTCTCCGGTCCCCACCGCTTCGCCCCGGTCCAGCGCAGGCTCACCGGATACCAGACCACGATGCGGGAACTCCTCGGCGCCAGCGAAGCGGAGTTGACCGAGTTGACCGAGCTGTCGCCGTTCGGCGTCGAGGGCGGTCACGCCGCCGCCAACCGGCTGCTCGACCGGGGCGCAACCGGGCTGATCTGCGGATCCGACCTGATGGCCCTGGGCGCGGTCCGCTCTGCCAGAGCGAGGAACCTCCAGGTCCCCGAGGACGTCTCGATCATCGGCCATGACGACTCGCCCCTGATGCCGTTCACCGACCCGCCCCTGACGACGCTGAGGCAACCGGTACGCGAGATCTCGCTGGCAGCCGTCTCCGCCCTGGTCGAGGAGATTGCCGGCCACCCGTCCCCCCATTCCGAGTACCTGTTTCGGCCAGAACTCGTGGTGCGGAGCACCACGGGTCCGTGCCCCTGCTGAAGCTGGAGGATCGTGTGCAATCTGGTGACATGGCACCCCCCGCGAAGTCCGCCCGGCGGCCCGCTGGCCCTGAGCCAGTGCCAGCCACGGGCAGCGCCTGGTGGCGCTCTGCGGTGATCTACCAGGTGTACCCGCAGAGCTTCGCTGACGCCAATGGTGACGGCATCGGCGACCTGCGTGGTATCACCAGCCGGCTTGGTCATCTGTCGGACCTCGGAGTTGACGCCGTCTGGCTCTCCCCGTTCTACAAGTCACCAATGGTCGACGGCGGATACGACGTCGCAGACTACCGAGACGTCAACCCGATGTTCGGCACCCTCGCAGACTTCGACGCCCTGCTGGCCGAGGCACACCGGCAGGGTCTACGGGTGATCGTTGACCTCGTCCCGAACCACACCTCCAGCGAGCACCCGTGGTTCATC
>JAFGOK010000486.1 GCA_016926535.1 Micromonosporaceae bacterium
GGCGAGCAGAGCTGAGTCCTCGGGCGCTGCCAGCGTCGACGGGGCGGCTGCCAGGGGGATTTGTGAGCACGATTCTGGCATGCCAAAGTAGGTTGGTGATCGTCGCTGTCGGCCCGATACGGCTGGTTGTCCGACCGGCCGGAGCAGCGGCGACTCGCCCGAAGGGGGATCCGGCGTGAGAAGTGCGTGGCGAGCCGCTGACATCCGATCTGCGGAGACGGCACTGATGGCGACCCTGCCAGCAGGAGCGCTCATGCAGCGGGCCGCTGCGGGGCTTGCACGCAGATGTGCTACGACGCTCCGTGGCCGCACCGGTGGGGTGTACGGCAGCCACGTGCTCATCCTGGTCGGGACTGGCAACAATGGCGGGGATGCCATGTATGCGGGGGCGGCACTCGCCCGGCGGGGCGCTGCCGTGACGGCGGTGACCGTTGACCCCAACCGGTTGCACCACGGGGCTGCGCGCGCCCTCCTCGCTGCCGGCGGGACTGTGCTGCCCGGCTCCGGCCGTGGTGCCCTACCGAAGACCACGGACCTCGTCGTCGACGGCCTGCTCGGCATCGGCGGATCTGGCGGGCTGCGCCAGCCGGCAGCGGATCTTGTGGCAGCGGCTGAGCTGGTTGAGGCGGCCGATGGCGGCCGCGCCCCGGTCATCGCCGTTGATGTTCCTTCAGGGGTCCACGTCGATACCGGTGCCGTCGCCGGACGGCCAGCGGTCATGGCGGACGTGACGGTGACCTTCGGAGCGCTCAAACCAGGGCTGCTGGTCGGAGCCGGAGCCGTGCACAGCGGGCTGGTGGAGCTGGTCGACCTCGGCCTGCTGCCGGCCCTGCGGACCGACCCTGCCCTCTCCGTGCCTGATCTGTCCGACATCGCGGCATGGTGGCCCCGGCCGTTGCCGGAGGACAACAAATACACCAGGGGCGTCGTCGGCCTCGCAACGGGCTCTGCCGGGTATCCGGGTGCCGGGGTCCTTTCGACTTCCGGAGCACTGGTCGGACCCGCCGGGATGGTGCGGTACGCCGGGGCGGTGGCCGCGGAGGTTCAGCGCAGCTTCCCGACGGTCGTCACCTGCGGCCGGGCTGGCGAAGCCGGCCGCGTGCAGGCCTGGGTGTGCGGGTGCGGTCTCGGCACGGACGAGCAGGCGGTGACCGAGCTGCGGTCTGTCCTGGCCTCAGCCGTTCCCGTCTGCCTCGACGCGGATGCGATCACGCTGCTGGTCGACGGTTCGATGGCCGGGGCGTTGCGGCGTCGCAAGGCACCCATCGTGCTGACTCCCCATGACCGTGAGTTCGCGAGACTGGCCGGTCACGACCCGGGGGAGAACCGGGTCGAGGCGGCTCTGCGCCTGGCGGCGCAGGTTCGGGCTGTCATCCTGCTCAAGGGATACCGGACGATCGTCGCGACCCCCGACGGCCGGGCATTTGTCAACCCGACCGGTACTCCGGCACTGGCGACCGCCGGGACCGGCGATGTCCTTGCTGGGATGATAGGGGCCTTGCTCGCCTGCGGGGTCGCTCCGGAACGGGCGGCGCTCGCAGCCGCATATGTCCACGGGCTGGCAGGGCGGCTGGCCTCGGAAGCCGGTCCGATGACGGCCGACGAGCTCGCGATCCAGGCGAAGAAGGTGATCGCGGGGCTGGAGTGAGTCCCGGTCGCCCGAAGGCGGTCCTGCGAGATGATGCTGGGGTGCCAGGGAAAGGAGTGCCGATGCGGTGGCGATCTGCAATCGCGGTCGCGGTCGTGGCCGGGCTGGCTCTTGGCTGCCTGGCTGGGTGCGGGGGGACCCGGCCGGCCCCGGCGGGGCTCGCCGACGCCCTGGTGCCGGAGCGGCCGGGCCCCTCGGCGAGTTCCTCGCCCTCCGGGGCGCGACCGTCGCGACCATCGCGCCCATCGCCGACGGTCTCGCCCAGCCCGGTGAGCGTCCCGGTCATGGAGCTTCGGGCGGCCGTTGCCAAGATCAATGGTCAGGATCTGCGGTTCTCGCTCGGAGACGGGATCGCCGTGGCCGAGGGGCGACATGACGCCGCGACTGGTGCGACCGAACTGGTGCGGCTGGTCGACGGCTGGAAGGTCACGGCATCCGTGTTCGGCGACACGCTCTACCTGGCCGGCAGGGTTCCCGGCGACACGGTGTTCCGCCTGGCCGCTGACCAGCTCCCAGCGGGGGGCACGCTGCTTCCCACGGCCGTGCCCCTGGCGGCACTGCTGCTCGTCAGCGGGATCACCCAGGCTGAGGTGGACACCAACACGTACACCGGTCGACTGGATCTCACCAAGGTCGATCCAGGGTCTTCGCCGACGATGCAGCGGCTCCTCGGGCACCTGGCTCGGCAGGCCGGCGATCGCGCCAGCGATCTCGCCTGCACAGCGACCGTTGACGGGTTCGGCCGACTCGCCAGTTTCAGGACAACGTTCCCGAAAGCGGATCGTGGCCATGACATGCACTACGACTTCGTCGTCATGGACGTCGAATCGAGCGTGACCATCCAGATGCCGTCGACCGGAATCGTCGAGGCGCCCCCGGTCATGTACGAGCCGTAGGTCGCTCCGAAGAAGCCTCCGAATCCACCGATACTTCTTGCGGCAGGCCCTGGCTAGTCTGATCACCATGGAACAGGCCGAGATACGGGTCCAACTCGATGCGATCAGTCACAACGTCCAGGAGTTGAAGGGCCGTACGACCGCCGACGTCATGGCCGTCGTCAAGGGCGACGGGTATGGGCACGGGATGGTTCCGGCCGCTCGGGCGGCGATCGCTGGCGGCGCGACCTGGCTCGGCGCATGCACCCTGGACGAGGCCATGACGCTTCGAGCCGCCGGGTTCACCGGGCCGGTCCTGGCATGGTTGCTGGCGCCAGGGCTTCAGCTCCAGGATGGGGTCGCCAGCGACGTCGACCTGTCGACCGGAACCAGAGGCGGCCTGACGGAGATCATTGCCGCGGCGAAGGCGGTCGGAAGGCCCGCCCGCGTTCACCTGAAGATCGACACCGGTCTGACCAGGGGCGGGTCAGCCCGGGACGACTGGCCAGATCTGGTCGATGACGCAGCGAAGGCGGCAGCGGACGGGACGATCACGGTCGTTGGCATATGGAGCCATTTCGCGAATGCCGACGTCCTGGGACATCCGGCGAACGCCTCGCAACGCGCTGCCTTCGCCGAGGCACTGGACGTCGCCGAGCGGCACGGGGTGACCCCGCAGTTCCGGCACCTGGCCAACTCGGCGGCGACGCTGAGCCGGGCCGATAGCCATTTCGATCTGGTGCGGCCGGGAATCGCCATCTACGGACTGTCCCCGTTCGGTCCGGGCGGCGAGCGGTTCGGGCTGGTGCCAGCGATGAGCGTCCGGGCGACCGTCCTGCTGGCGAAGCGAGTCCCAGCAGGCCAGGGCATCTCCTACGGCCATACCTACCGCACCGGCCAGCGGACGACCGTCGCCGTGGTGCCGCTTGGCTACGCCGATGGGATCATGCGGTCAGCCAGCAACCGCGGCCCGGTCAGCCTCGGCGGCCGGTTGCGCCGCATCGCAGGGAGGGTCTGCATGGACCAGATCGTCGTCGACTGCGGGGACGATGCCGTCACAGCTGGAGATGTCGCGGTACTCATCGGCTCCGGCAGGGGAGAGCCGACCGCGGACGACTGGGCGGAGGCCTGCGGGACGATCAACTACGAGATCGTCACCAGAATGGGAAGCGCACGGATCCCCAGGGTCTACGAGGGCGGAGGGCCCGAAGACCCGCCGGGGAGGGGGCGGGTGTCGCCATGAGTCCGCAGGCGACGCGACGGGGCGCAGGCCTCGTTGGCGCCGTGCTCGGGATCGCAGCCGCGACCGTCGCCACCGGCGTTGCGGCCGAGCGGTACCTGCTGCGCCGCTCCAGGGCGGTGGACGATCCGCATGCCGAAGAGCCCTTTGGTGCGCTGCCTGCCGCCAGGAGCGAGCTGGTGACCACCCCCCAGGGACTCGATCTGTGGGCCGAGATCGTCGAGGTGGCCGAGACAGGGTCCGGCAGCACGGCGGGCTCCAGCGTGGACGATGACCAGACGATCATCTTCGTGCACGGCTTCTGCCTCGACATGGGCACCTTTCACTTCCAGCGGACGGGGTTCGAGGGTCAGTACCGGATGATCTTCTATGACCAGCCCGGTCACGGCCGGTCCGAGCGTCTGGAACGCGGGGACTACACCCTCGACGACCTGGCCGACGCGCTGGAAACCGTTATCCGCTGTCTCGCCCCGACCGGGCGGCTGGTCCTGGTCGGCCACTCCATGGGCGGCATGGCGATCATGGCGTTCGCGGAGCGCTTTCCGGAGCTCGTCAGCGAGCGGGTGGACGGGATTGCGCTCATATCGACCTCGTCCGGTCAGATGCACAATGTCAGTTTCGGCATGCCGAAGATCGTTGCGCAGGCGAGGGGGCCGCTGTTGCCCGTCGCCCGGGTCGCGGGGCCGGTCGCGTCCGGGGTGGTCGACAAGGCCCGGGTAATGACCTCCGAGATCGTCTGGTTGCTGACGCGGAAGTACGGGTTTGGTAGCAACCCTCCCAGCCCGGCTCTCGTGTCGTATGTGGAGCGGATGAACTCCGCGACCTCTCTCGATGTCATCGCCAGATACCTGAAGACGATTCATGCTCATGATCGGCTTACTGCGCTGCGATACCTGCGTGACGTCCCGGTGGTCGTGATCTGTGGTGATCGCGATTTGGTGACACCCCTGGAGCATTCGGTGGCGATCTCGCGAGCCCTTCCGCATGCCGAGCTGGCGATCGTGCCGGAGGCTGGCCATGTGGCCCTGCTGGAGGACGCCGAGACGGTCAACGCGATGCTGGCGGGCTTCTTCCTGCGGGTGAGCAAGTCTCGGAGGTGAAACGTCGTGGCACTGGACATGCTCTAGAGTCGTTGACGTGCTGGCACCGGTTCCTTTGAGGCTTACCAGGATGCGGTGGTGGCACATCGAGCAGGTGCTGCCCATCGAGGAGGAGTTGTTCGGCCCGGAACGGTGGACTGCGGGGATGTTCTGGAACGAGCTGGCGAACGCCAACTACTACGTTGTCGCCCTGGATTCGGACGGCGGCGTTGCCGGGTACGCCGGGCTGACCGCCAGCGCCGAAGAGGCCTGGGTCCAGAACATCGCGGTCCGTCGGGACCGCCAGCGTCACGGGATCGGGCGCGCCCTGCTGGAGGATCTGCTTGGGGAGGCCCGGCGCCAGGGGGCCAGTTCGACCCTCCTTGAGGTCGCCGTGGACAACGCCCCAGCCCAACTGCTGTACGCAAGCTATGGGTTCGAGCCGGTTGGAATCCGGCGGGGCTACTACCAGCCGACGAACACTGACGCGCTGGTCATGATGCGGACCGGGGTGCGGTAGCCCCGTTTATGGTGATTATTGGGTATTTCATGATCACCGAGTCTGTCGAGATGCGGAATTGTCATGGCCGGCACAACGCAAGTGATAGATATTCCGGGAACAGGTGAGCCACAGGCGGATGGGCGACGGAGAGCCAGCCCGCTGTGGGCGCGGCTCTGCCTGGTTGTCGGCATTCTGCTGACTCTGAGCGGCGCCGGAGGTGTTGCCGGGATCAAACTGATGTCCAGCGTGGCATTCCACAGTGTCGATCAGCAGAACCTCCTTGGTGATGCTGGCATCGAGGCGGAGTCTGAGGGGCGGGTGGAGATCGCCGGAGCCAAGACGATCCTGCTCGTCGGGGCTGACGCTCGGCCGGAACAGCCGGAGACGGACCTCGTGCGATCGGATTCGATAATGCTGGCGCATATTCCGGCGAGCCACGAGTCGGTGTATATGGTCTCGATTCCCAGGGACACCGTGGTGCGAATCCCGCCGAGCAGCAACGGGGAGTTCCGCTATGCGGGTGGAATCGACAAGATTAACGCGGCATATGCGTACGGTGGGAAGGATCTGTCCGGGGGAGAGGCCAAATCCGCTGGGGTCAATCTTCTCGCAAAGACGATCAAGAAGGAGTTCGGCGTTTCCTGCGATGCGGCCGCCATCGTCGATTTCGACGGGTTCCGTGAGGTCGTCAAAGCCATTGGCGGGGTCGACATGTACGTGGATCAGGAGACCACATCGATCCATATCGGATTCACCAGGGACGGCAAGGTCAAAATCCCGTTCAAGCAGGTCGAGACGGCGACAGGAGTCCGGCTCATCCCGATCGCTGGAGTGAAGCCGAAGGTCTACCACGTCGGCTACCAGCACCTGACCCCGCATGCGGCGCTGGACTTCGTCCGCCAGCGGGAGACCCTGCCAAACTCTGACTACGACCGGCAGCGGCACCAGCAGCAGTTCGTCAAAGCTGTGGTGCGGAAGACCGCGACCAGGGAGGTCCTGGCCAATCCAGTGCGCCTGGGCCGGGTCGTCGGGGCGATGGGCAGGTCCATGACGCTCGACACCGGGGGTATCGCCATCGAGGATTGGATCTACGCCATGCGGAACATCCGGGGAGACGATGTCGTCACCCTGAAGACCAACAATGGCACCTTCCACAGCGCCGACAGCGGCCGGGGCGAGGCGATCGACTCCCGGACGAGGGCGATGCTCAAGGCATTCGAAAATAACACTATCGAGATGTTTGTCGCTGCAAATCCAGATTTAGTGACTCAAAGTTAAAGGTAAGAGCCACCAGCACCATCGCGTTACCGCCGGTGTAACCTCCCCGCCCGTGACGAGTGAGGAGTCTGGCGTGATTGTGCGTGTGTGGGAGGCCCGGGCGCACCCGGAGGGTTTCGCTGATCTGATGGGGTGGATCTGCGATATCGCGGTTCCGTCGATTGAGCTGCATCCACAGCACATCGCGACCGAGGTACTGTCCTCCACCGATCATCGGCTGATGGTCATCTCAAAGTGGAGGGGCAACCAACCGATGATGTTCGTCGAACCGCCGGGTCACCTGGTCGATCTCAAGCCGCGCTGGCGTGACTACGCCCTGGTCGATCGCTAGCGGGCCCCGGCGGAGGTGGCGCGGGTGGTGGAGGTGGCGCGGGTGGCCTGACGATCTGGCGGCACAGGAGCACGGTCGGGGTGCCGGTGACTCTGGTCAGCACGAGAACCGCCTCCTGGTCACCTGTGAGGCGCAGCTGGCGGCGCAGTTGGTCGACGTCGTGGGCCAGGCCGCGCTTCAGGATGGTCAGGCGGCCGATCGCGCGGGTCCGCAGGGCGGCCCGCAGCCGCTTCAGCGCGATCGGCAGGGTGTCCACGATCTCGTAGCAGCGGCCGAACGGGGTCGGAACCGCCGCGTCCGTGTACACGTACGCGATGGAGGGGTCGGCCAGGGTCCCGGAGACGGTCGCAGCGAACTCCGCGATCAGGTGCGATCGCACCACCGCTGGGTCCGGATCGAGCAGATACCGGCGAACGGGCCCGGTCCCGGCGGCGCATTGCCCCGATCCGGTCAGCTCACTGACCCGGCCGTCCGCGGCGATGACTGAGGCCCGGTGGCGTGCTCTCGCAAGCGGGCCGCACCAGCATGCGACCTCGACGAGCTCCCCGGCGACCGAGGTCCATTCCGCTTCGCAGCCAGCCGGCAGCAGGGAATGATCGATACCGGGGGCGAGCTTGAGGACCGTCGCTGGGACGCTCCGCTCCAGCCCGGAGACGAACGACCACGCCGGGGAGTAGTGCGCCGGGTTGAAGATTCGGCGACCCCCGTCCGTGCGCCGGGCAGGGTCGCAGAACACGGCATCGACCGTCTCCAGCGGGATCTGGGTGGCGTCGGCCAGCATGATCGTGAGGCGCCGGGACAGTCCGAGGACTGCGGCGTTCGCCTGGGCGACCGCAGCTGTCACTGGATCAAGCTCCACTGCCGTGACGTTCAGCCCGGCCCTGGCGAGGGCGACCGCGTCGGCGCCGATGCCGCAGCCGAGATCCGCGACGCTCGTCGCGCCGCTCGCGGCGAGGCGCCTCGCCCGCCTCGTCGCCACCACCGGCCGGGTGGCTTGCTCAAGCCCTGCTCGGGTGAAGAACATGCTGCTGGCCTCGGCTCCGAACTTCGCCGCGCCGCGTCGCCGGAGCGTTGCCTGGGTCAGCGCCATTGAGGCGAGGTCAGGGTCGAACCCCAGCGCCCGCATCGCGGAGGCGGCTTCCAGAGGCCCGGCCTGGATGAGCGCTCCGGCCTCCGCCAGCGCTCGTTGCCCCTCTGCGGTGTCCAGGCCCAGCGGCGCGATGGCGGAATCCACACCTGAAAACCTACAGGTCGGCCTTGTCGGAGCGAACTGGTACCGCAGCCCCTTCCCGCGAGGCAGGGATGGCGCATCCGGCGGCGTTGATGGTGGTCAGCCCGCGCTCGCTTGTCACGACCTGGACCATGCCACGCTCGGCCGTCGCCCGCTCCGGTAGCAGTGGACTCTGGGTCGTCGCGATGATCTGGACGCGCTGACTCGCCTCTGTCAGGGCGTCGAAGAGCACCGCCGCAGCGTCCGGGTAGAGCGCCGTCTCCGGCTCCTCCACACAGACCAGCGAGACGAGGCCGTTGAGCACCCAGGGCTGGAACACCGAGGCGAGCACGCCGGCGGCCCGGATGGTGCCATCCGAGATGGCGTCAGATCCGAATGCCACCTCGCCCGATGCGGTCTGCTGGAGCAACTCCACCGTGACGTACCGGCCGGCGTACCCGCGGTCGAGTCCGATGACCCCCGGGATCGCTGCGGCCAGGTAGCTGTCGAGGCGCTGCTTGACCTCGGGGTGCTCGTCTGTCAGCGTCCCGAGGACCTCGCCGAGGTGGCTGCCGTGAATCCCCAGCACCGGCTGCTCGATTTCCGGCAGTGGCCTGCGCAGATCGTGGGTGGTCAGGTTGTAGCGGCGGATACCGCGGAGGCGGGAGTGCAGTGCCCGGAACTCGGAGCTGGCGCTGACCAGCGGAAGATACAGTTGGTCCCGCTCGATGCTCCGGTCGTCGGCGAAGCGGTCGTCTTCGACGACGCCCCGCTCGACGATGTACCGCCGGTTGACGTGCTGCCACCGCATGACGCAGATCTCGCGAAGCACCTGCGTCGGGCGCTGGCCCCGCTGGCCGCTGCGGCCGATCTCGAAGCCGTACTCCCCGACCGCCCACTGCTCGGGAGACGGGCCCCACGGGATGGTGACATCAAGAGTGACGCTGAACGAATCCGCTGGATGGGGCACCCGGCGCAGGATCTCACCGAGACCACCGCGTCGCTCGACGGCGTCATACGGCGCGGTCGAGACGGCATCCGCGACGAAGGCCAGCGCGTCGAGGAAGTTGCTCTTGCCCGCGCCGTTCGGCCCGACGAGCACGGTGAACGGCCGTAACGTGACATCGCAGGTGGGGATGCTCTTGTAGTTGGAGATGCGAACCCGGCTGATCCACGGGTTTGGTCGTCCGTTCATCACGTCACTCCGCTCTGCGCGGTCATGGTTCCGGTCGAGTCCAGCTCTGTCACCTGGTCGTTCAGGGGGTCGGCCAGCAACCGCTCGAATGCCAGCTCTGCGGCTCCCAGCAGCGGGGCGTCGTCGCCGAGCGCAGAGGTCCGCAGCCGCACGTGCTCCCGGTAGGCCTGGAGCCCGTTGCGGTTGAGGCGGCTGCGGACCTGGGCCGCCGAGGCGAGGTACAGCTCGCGGAGGGTTCCCCCGAAGACGACCATCTCCGGGTTGAAGATGTTGACGAGATTGGCGACGCCGAATCCCAGCCAGTCGCCGACCTTGCGCACAGCGGTCTGGGCCTCCGCGTCACCTCGGGCGGCGGCGTCCAGGACGGCCGCGATCCCGGCCGCCCCGCCCCCGATTGGCCGGCCGGCGGCTGTCAGCAGGGCGTGTTCGCCGATCTCGGTCTCCCAGCACCCCCGAGAGCCACAGCAGCACGGTTTCCCGGCCGGGTTGACGACCATGTGGCCGACCTCGCCCCCATTGCCCCCATGGCCAGTCAGCGGGCGTCCGGCCGCGATGATGCCGCCGCCGATGCCGGCATCGCCATGGAGATAGATGACATTGGCGCAGCCAATCGCGACCCCTCTGGTGTGCTCCGCGAGCGCCGCGAGATCGGCGGTCCCGAGACGCGCGATGGGGAAGTCGCCGTTCACGTCCGCCCTGATCGCCTCGGTCAGGGCCTCGCTGAGCGGATCGCTGGCCCATGACCCGTACGCCCGGGGTCGGACCTGCCCGTCCCGCTCCCGGATCATGGGAGTGACCGCGACACCGGTTCCGATGTGCCGAGCGCCGGCCGGGGCGAGGTCTCGCATCTGGCGGGCGAGGTCCACCAACGGCGCGACGACCTCCTCTGCGGGGGCCTGGCCAGGAGCCCTCGGAGCCTCACGACGATCGAGGACGAGGCCGCCGAGACCGACGCGGGCAGCGGTCACCCGGTCCACTCCGATCGCGAACGCCAGCACGTAGACCATCTCGGACTCAGGACGAACGACGAGGGAGGGCCGCCCCGCCCTGCCCCTGTCCCGGGGGATCTCCTCCGTGACCAGCCCAGCGGTGGCGAGCTCCGCGGTCAGGGCCCCGATCGTGCTGCGGTTGAGGCCGAGGTTGGCGGTGAGCTCCGCGCGGGACGTCGCGCCGTGGACATGGACGGAGCGGAGAAGCACGCCGAGGTTGTGGCGGCGGATCTCCTCTTGACTCGGACCTGCACGCATCGATAGATCGCTATCTCTATCGCAGGCCCGCCGCGCTGGCTCGCCGGCGCGAGATCGCGTCGATCGTTGCGGCGAGCAGCAGGACCGATCCGGTGACAATGAACTTCTGGCCAGGGCTGTACATCATCAGACCCATTCCGTTGTTGATGACCGCGACGACCGCGCCCCCGAGCACGGCGTCGATGATGCGGCCCTTGCCGCCGAAGAGGCTCGTCCCGCCGATGACGGCCGCGCCGACGGCATACAGCAGGACATTGCTGCCGCCGGTGTTCGGATCGACGGAGTTGTCGCGGGAGGCGGCGATGATGCCGCCGACGGCAGCCATCGTGGAGCAGATGACGAAGACCGAGATCCGGATCCGGTCGACATTGATCCCGGCTCGGCGGGCTGCCTCCCGGTTGCCACCGACGGCGTAGACGTGGCGGCCGTAGGCGGTGCGGTTGAGAACGAACGTCCAGAAGACAAACAGCACCCCGACGATGACGACGATGAATGGTATGCCCCGCTGGGAGGCCAGCAGAGGGTTGACGCTGCGGTCGAGGTTGAGCGCGTACACGGAGGCGCCCAGTAGCCCGGCCAGGGTCAGCACCCGGATCGTGATGACCGAGGGCGGTACTGCCTGGAGCCCCCGGCGTACCCGGCTGCGCCGGCGCATGACCTGGAGTGCGGTGAAGGCCGTTATCACGACGGTGCACAGGGTCCAGCCGATCCACGGCACGACCTTGCCGCTGGAGTCGATGAGCAGGATCGCCTTGTCGGTGATCGAAATATTCGTCCCGTTATCGATGAGCAGGAGTGCGATGCCCTGGAACGCGAGGAACGCCGCGAGGGTCACGACGAACGAGGGGATGCCCAGCTTCGCCACCAGTACGCCGAGTACCAGACCGATGCAGGCCCCGGTGACGATGGCCGCACCGATGGCTGCGTACCAGGGCCATTGGTGGTTGACGAGGAGGACTGCCAGGACCGAGGCACAGACGCCGCTGGCGAAGCCGGCGGACAGATCGATCTCACCGAGGAGCAGGACGAACACCAGCCCCATCGCGATGACCGTCACCGCTGCGCCCTGGGTGAACAGGTTGGCGAAATTGAGCGCGGTCAGGAACGGCGGTCGGGCGATCCCGAAGAACGTACACAGGAAGACCAGCATGATCACGGCAGGCAGCGCACCCATCTCACCGCCCCGCAGCCGGGCGACATAGTCGCGGAGGTAGTCGCGCAGGGTCTCCGGCTGCCCCGTCGCGCTCGCTCGGGGCCTGGTCGTCTGAAGTGTCGCCTTCATCGCTGGGCTCCCTTGCCAGGGTCGGTGACGAGATCGAGGTCGTCGCTGCCCTCTGGGCTACCGGCCTTCTGCTGGGACTGGAGTCCAAGCGGGCCGCTGTGTCCAGAGGTGATCAGCTCGACGACCTGGGCGTGGGTGACCTCGGTCGCGGGGACCTGGGCAGCCATCCGGCCCAGGTAGAGGGCGGCGATATGGTCTGAGACGGCGAAGACGTCGTTCATGTTGTGCGAGATCAGAATGACGGCGAGCCCGTTGTCCGCCAGCCTGCGGACCAGTTCGAGGACTTGGGCGGTCTGGGCGACCCCGAGCGCTGCGGTCGGCTCGTCCAGGATGACGACCTTGTTGTTCCACAGCACTGCCTTGGCGATGGCGACAGTCTGCCGCTGGCCGCCGGAGAGACTTGCGACCTGCTGGCGGACTGAGATGACGGTCCGGACGGACAGGCTCGCCAGGGTCTCGGCGGCCCTACGCTCCATCGTCAGCTCGTCGAGCACGATCCCGCTGCGGCGTTCCCGGCCGAGGAACATGTTCTCGACGATGTTCAGGTTGTCGCAGAGGGCGAGATCCTGGTGAACAATCTCGATGCCGAGGCGGGCGGCGTCCTTGGGGTGATTGACCGTGACCGGCCGGCCCTCGAAGATGCACTGGCCAGAATCCATGGGGTAGATGCCGCCGATGCACTTGACCAGGGTGGACTTGCCGGCTCCGTTGTCTCCGACCAGCGCTGTGACCTGGCCGGCGTGGATGGTGAAGTCGACGTCGCGGAGGACGTGCACGGGGCCGAAGCTCTTGTTGAGCCCTCGGATTTCGAGGGTTGGGGTGCCGTTCACGGTGCTCCTCACCTGATGCCTGCCGCGAGACATCTGTCCGCGATGTCGCCAGTGCAGAGTTCTGCGCGGGTCACGAAGCCGTCGTCAACCAGTTCCTTGAGGTTGTTGACATCAATCGCTTTGGGCTCAAGCAGGATGGAAGGGACCTCGCGTTTGCCCGTTGGATCGGTGACGGTGTGGGGGGTCGTCCTTCGCTCGCCGCGGGCCAGGGCCGCAGCCAGGCCGGCCGCCGCCTCGGCCTCCTGCTTGATGGCCTTGTAGACGGTCATGCACTGGTCGCCGAGCAGGATGTTCTGCAGCCCCTGGACCGTCGCGTCCTGGCCGGTGACCGGGACCTTGCCGTTGAGGTGGTTCTTGCGCAGCACAGAGATCACCGCGTTGGCGAGCCCGTCGTTTGCCGCGAGCACCCCGGCAATGGTCCGGTCGCTGGTCAGCATCTGTTCGAAGATCACGGCGCCCTGGGAGTTGTCCCATTCCGGAACCCACTGGTCAGGGCCCTTGACGAACGCCCCGGAGTCGAACCTGGGTTGCAGCACCGAGTCGTAGCCGTTTTTGAACAGCGTCGCGTTGTTGTCGGTCTTCGAACCGTTGAGGATGGCGATGGTCGGCTTGGCCTGGTCCTGGCTTGCCATGCACCGGATCAGCCCTTCACCCTGGAGTCTCCCGACGGCGGCGTTGTCGAAGCTGACGTAGTAGGAGGCACTGCCGCCGAGAGTGAGCCGGTCGTAGTCGATGGTCGCAACGCCCTGGCTCTTGGCCTTGTCAAGGACGGCCTTGCCTGTTCCGCTGTCCAGGTTGACGATCATCAAAACGGTGACCCCGTTGGTGATCATTTGTTCCGCGATGGTGCTGAACGCCTGCTTGTCGTTTTGGGCGTTCTGGATGTCGTAGGTGACTCCCTCGGCCCGGAAGGCCGCTTCGAGGTACTGCCGGTCGGCGGACTCCCAGCGAGCTGAGGACTTGCTGTCTGGCAGGATGACGCCGATTTTCGGGGTCCCGGTCGTGTTCGGTGTAGTGGTGCCGCAGGCGGCCGTGACGCCGAGGATGAGCGGGCCGAGGATGATGGCGAGCGCGGCGATCCCTCTTCGCATGGCGGTGAGGTCCTTTCGGGTGTGCGCCATATGCTGGGCGCGGAGGGCCTGTGTGCGGTGGGGACACGTGGTGGAACACGACCTGGGGATATGACCAAGGTGCCATCGCCTGGCTGATGGGGTGGGGCGTTGGACCTGATGTGTTCTGGATCTGATGATTGTTGTGCCCGGCAACATATCCCTGAGGTGTGACTCGCACAAGCCGCCGTGAGGCGCTGGTTTGTTGTCGCCGGTAACAATTCAGCAACACGGAGAAAGTGGATTTTTACCCCATTATCATGTTGATTCGGGGTCACCCCGACACGCTGGGCGGGTGAACTTGGCACTCTCCTTGACGGAGTGCTAGCCGGCAACATAATCTGCCCATTAGCACTCTCCAGGTGAGGGTGCCAGATGCGGGGTGTCGCGGACATCGCGTGTCGGCACAGTGTCGTGATGGGGCGGAGACGCCGCATCACGCACACGGTGTTTTGCCTGGCGGTGACGGCACCCGCGACGACGTCAGCCGCCTGGCGGTTTGCCAGATGCACATCTTGATACCCCAGGAGGGTATGCCTGTGGTTACCGCGACGAAGGTTGCGATCAAGCCGCTCGAGGACCGGATCCTGGTCCAGGCGAATGAGGCTGAGAACACCACGGCGTCGGGGCTTGTCATTCCCGACACCGCCAAGGAGAAGCCACAAGAGGGCACGGTGCTTGCCGTCGGGCCAGGCCGCTTCGATGACAAGGGAAGCCGTATCCCGGTCGACGTCAAGGTCGGCGACACGGTCATCTACTCGAAGTACGGCGGCACCGAGGTCAAGTACAGCGGCGAGGAGTACCTGGTGCTCTCCGCTCGCGACGTGCTCGCCATCATCGAGAAGTAACGATTCAGCCGATGTGAGAGCCGCCCCGGGGTCATGCGCTCGCGCCTGACCTGCCGGGGCGGTTTCGTACGAAAGGGACTCAGAGCACATGCCGAAGATCCTGAGCTTCTCCGACGACGCACGCCATCTGCTGGAACACGGCGTCAACGCCCTGGCCAACACGGTCAAGGTGACGCTGGGTCCGAAGGGCCGCAATGTCGTCCTCGACAAGAAGTTCGGTGCACCGACCATCACCAACGACGGCGTCACCATCGCCAAAGAGATCGAGCTGACTAACCCGTACGAGAACCTCGGCGCCCAGCTCGTCAAGGAAGTCGCAACCAAGACCAATGACGTCGCGGGCGACGGGACGACGACCGCGACCGTGCTTGCCCAGGCCATGGTTGCCGAGGGCTTGCGGAACGTCACGGCGGGCGCCAACCCGAACGCGCTCAAACGCGGCATCGAAGCGGCGGCCATCGCAACCGCCGAGGCGCTGCGGGCCAAGGCGACCGAGGTCGCGACCAGGACCGCCATCGCCCAGGTCGCGACCATCTCCGCCCAGGACTCCACGATCGGTGAGCTGATCGCGGAGGCGATGGAGGCGGTCGGCCGCGACGGCGTGATCACGGTTGAGGAAGGCTCGACCCTCGCGACCGAACTCGAGGTCACCGAGGGGATGCAGTTCGACAAGGGCTACATCTCCCCGCACTTCGTCACGGACGCAGAGGCCGGGGAAGCGGTGCTCGAAGACGCGTTCATCCTCATCACGCCGCAGAAGATCTCGGCGATCGAGGACCTGCTGCCGCTGCTGGAGAAGGTGGTTGCGGAGAGCAAGCCGCTACTTCTGATCGCTGAGGACATCGACGGCCAGGCGCTCGCGACCCTCGCCGTCAACTCGGTCCGCAAGACCCTCAAGGTCTGCGCGGTCAAGGCCCCGGGCTTCGGCGACCGCCGCAAGGCGATGCTCCAGGACCTGGCCGTGCTGACCGGCGGGGAACTCGTCTCCCCGGAACTGGGCTACAAGCTCGACCAGATCACCCTGGACATGCTGGGCAAGGCCCGGCGGATCGTGGTCACCAAGGATCTGACGACGATCGTCGGTGGCGCCGGAGACGACGCTGAGGTCGCCTCCAGGATCGATCAGATCCGCAAGGAGATCGAAGCGTCCGACTCGGACTGGGACCGCGAGAAGCTGTCGGAGCGTCTGGCGAAGCTCTCCGGAGGCGTCGCCGTCATCAAGGTCGGAGCGGCGACCGAGGTCGAGATGAAGGAGCGCAAGCACCGCATCGAGGACGCGATCTCCGCGACGAAGGCCGCCGTCGAAGAGGGCATCATCCCCGGGGGTGGAGCGACGCTCGCCCAGGTCGCCAGCCAGCTCGACGGGGGGATCGGGCTGTCCGGCGATGAAGCACTCGGCGTCGCCATCGTCCGGAAGGCCCTGGTCGAGCCGTTGCGGTGGATCGCGCAGAACGCCGGGCACGACGGTTACGTCGTGGTCGAGAAGGTGCGCACCCTTGACTTCGGCCATGGCCTGGATGCCGCGACCGGGGAGTACACCGATCTGCTTGAGGCTGGGATCGTTGACCCGGTCAAGGTGACCCGCAGTGCCGTCGCCAACGCCGCCTCGATCGCGGGCCTGTTGCTGACGACGGAGAGCCTGGTCGTCGAGAAGCCCGCTCCGGCAGAGCCGGCCGCTGGCGGTCAGGGCCACGGGCATGGTCACGGCCACGCGCACGGGCCTGGTTTTTAGCTGCTGTTCCCCACTCGTGGGGGTCCGGCCCGGCGAAAGCCGGGCCGGACGTCAGCTCTTGACAGAGCCGGCCATCAGACCGCCGATGAACCACCGGCCGAGGACCACGTAAACGATCAACGTCGGCAACGACGTGATCAGCGCTCCGGCCATCGACGCCGCGTAGTCGGGGGACTGGGCGCCGGCCAGCGCGTTCAGCGCGATCGTGATCGGGCCATTGCGGGTGTTGGACAGGAAGATCGCGAAGAGGTAGTCGTTCCAGGCAGAGGTGAACTGCCAGATAACCGTGACGACGAACCCAGGGGCCGAGATGGGCAGGACGATCCACGCGAAGGTCCGCAACAGCCCAGCCCCGTCAACGGTCGCAGCCTCGATCATCTCGACGGGTACGATCGTCGCGTAGTAGTTGCGGAAGATCAGCGTGCAGATCGGGATCCCGTAGACGCAGTGCGCGAAGATCAGGGTCGGGACGCCGGACGGCAGGCCGAGCGTCGTCACGACCTCCCTCAACGGGATCATGACAGCCTGGTACGGGATGAACATCCCGAACAGGATCAGGGTGAAGACGACATCGGCCCCCGGAAATCGCCAGCGGGACAGCACGAATCCATTCGCGGATCCCATGATGGACGAGATGACAGCGACCGGGATCGCCAGCTCGAAGGTCCGGACGAAGGAGGGGCCGAGGGCTGTCCAGGCCTTGGCCCAGGAAACCGTCGTCCAATGCTCCGGCAGCCCCCATTGCCCAGAGACCCCGATTTCCGAGGATGCCTTAAAACTCGTGACGACGAGCACGTACGCCGGCATGAGCACGAGGATGAGGAACAGCAGGAGCAGGCCGTACCTGACGGTGGTCGCCACAGCGGATCGCGGGGTGACCCCCTGGCCCTTGCGCCGTCCGACCGCGGGAACGGTGGTCGCGGCAGGGATCGTCGAGGTCATGAGCGCTTCTCCGCCCGGGTCGTGTGGATCAGGTAGGGCACGATGACGACGGCGACGAGCAGCAAGAGAATGACCGCGATCGAGGCCGCTTTGGCGTAGTCGGCGGTGATCAGGGTATTCCAGATATAGATCGCAGGAACCTCGGTCCGCCAACCCTCACCCGATATGGACATGATCAGGTCAAAGACCTTCATCGACATGTGGCCCACGATGATGAGGGCTGACAGGGCGACCGGAGTGACCTGCGGGAACAGCACGCGCCGGTACAGCTGGAAGGTGGTGGCTCCGTCAACGACCGCGGCTTCTCGCAGCTCCGGTGGGATGCCGCGGAAACCGGCGAGGAACAGCGCCATGACGTACCCGGACAGCTGCCAGATGGCGGGAACGGCCACGGCCGCCATGCCCCAGTCGTCATGGATGATCCATGGATTCTGGAGGACGTCGAGGTGGAGCTGGCCGAAGATCCAGTTGAGTCCGCTCGCGTCCTCCCCCTGGCGGGGGCTGAGTAGCCAGCGCCAGACGACGCCGCAGGCGACGAAGGAGATGGCCATCGGGAAGAGATAGATCGTGCGGAACGCCCCTTCCGCTCGCGCTCCCCGTTCGAGCAGCAGTGCCCACAGCAGGCCCATCA
>JAFGOK010000079.1 GCA_016926535.1 Micromonosporaceae bacterium
ACGCCCTGCTGGTCGACATCGCGGAGACCATGGATCGCTACGGTCGGCTGCGCCTGGTCAACGATCCGGCGCACGGGCTCGTGCTCCAGTCGACCGACCGCGCGGTGCTGGTCGAGGTGACCAAGAGCAAGAAGCTGGCCGGGATGCTGGGAGCCAGGGTCGACCAGGCGACCATCGCCGTGCACGCCTCCGAGCGGGGCCGTCTCAAGCAGGCCCTACTCAAGATCGGATGGCCGGCCGAGGATCTGGCCGGGTATGTCGACGGTGAGGCCCATTCCATCGACCTCGTCGAGGGTGGATGGTCACTCCGGTCGTACCAGCGCCAAGCCGTCGAGTCCTTCTGGGCCGGCGGATCCGGGGTGGTCGTCCTGCCCTGCGGCGCTGGGAAGACCCTGGTGGGTGCCGCCGCCATGGCCCAGGCGAAGGCGACGACCCTGATCCTGGTCACCAACACCGTCGCCGGCAGGCAGTGGAAACGCGAGTTGACCGCGCGGACCACCCTGGCCGCCGACGAGATCGGCGAGTACTCCGGGGAGCGCAAGGAGATTCGCCCGGTCACCATCGCGACGTACCAGATCATGACGACTCGCCGCAAAGGCACGTTCACCCACCTTGACCTGTTCGGCGCCCGCGACTGGGGCTTGATCGTCTACGACGAGGTCCACCTGCTGCCCGCCCCCATCTTCCGGTTCACGGCGGACCTCCAGGCCCGCCGCAGGCTCGGGCTGACAGCGACTCTGGTCCGCGAGGACGGGCACGAGGGAGATGTCTTCTCCCTCATCGGCCCAAAACGGTATGACGCCCCGTGGAAGGACATCGAAGCGCAGGGATGGATTGCTCCGGCAGAGTGCACCGAGGTACGGGTGACGCTGACTGACGAGGAGCGCATGGCCTACGCCGTTGCGGAGCCGGGCGAGAGCTACCGGGCCGCGGCGTGCGCGCCGAGCAAGCTGCCGGTCGTCGAAGCGATTGTTGAGCGGCACACCGATGACCGAGTCCTGGTCATCGGCGCCTACCTCGACCAGTTGCACCAGCTGAGCAGGCATCTGAATGCGCCGATCATCCAGGGATCCACGACGAACAAGGAACGCGAGCGGCTCTTCGATGCCTTCCGCTCAGGAGCGATCCGGACGCTGGTCATCTCCCGGGTCGGCAACTTCTCGATCGATCTGCCGGAGGCCGGGGTCGCGATCCAGGTCTCCGGGACGTTCGGCTCCCGGCAGGAGGAGGCCCAGCGGCTCGGCCGGGTCCTGCGCCCGAAATCCGACGGCCGGCAGGCGCACTTCTACACCGTGGTCGCCCGCGACACGATCGACACGGAGTACGCCTCCCACCGGCAGCGATTCCTCGCGGAGCAGGGCTATGCGTACACCATTGTCGACGCGGCCGACCTCGACGTGGTGTAGGAGCCTGGTTCGAAACCATGCTGGCGCCAGCTAACCGGCCATCTCCTCGGCGACCAGCTCCGCGATCTGGATGGCGTTGAGCGCGGCGCCCTTGCGCAGATTGTCGCCAGTGACGAAGAAGTCGAGCGCCCGCGGATCGTCGAGGGACCGCCGGATCCGACCCACCCAGGAGGGATCGGTGCCGACCGCGTCGATCGGCATCGGGTACTCCCCTGCGAGCGGATCGTCGACGACGATGACCCCCGGCGCGTGGCGCAGCACCTCGCGAGCATCCTCGGCGTCCACCTCGACCCCGAACACCGCGTGGACGGCCACGGAGTGACCCGTCACCACCGGAACCCGGACGCACGTTCCGGATACCTTGAGATCCGGCAGGCCCAGGATCTTCCTGGACTCGTTGCGAAGCTTGAGCTCCTCGGTGGCCCAGCCCTCATCCATGAGGCCGCCGGCCCACGGGACGACGTTGAGAGCGACTGGCGCTGGGAACGGGCCGTAGTCGTCGCCGACGACCTGCCGGACGTTGCCGGATCGGGTGCCGAGGCCCAGGTCCTTGCCGACGGCCTCCAGCTGATCGAGCAGAATGTCGACGCCGGCCTTCCCCGTGGCGGAAACGGCCTGGTACGTCGAATAGACCAGCTCCTTGAGGCCGTACTCCCGGTGCAGCGCGGCCGTCGCCACGATCATCGTCATCGCCGTGCAGTTGGCGCTGGAGACGATCCCTCTCGGCCGGTTGCGCAACTGCTCCGGGTTAATCTCGGGAACGACCAGCGGAACGTCGGGCTCCATCCGGAACACCCCGGAGGTGTCGACGGCCACCGCGCCACAGGACGCTGCGACGGGCACCCAGTCTGCGGACACCCCGTCGGGCACATCGAACATCGCGACGTCGACGCCGTCGAACGCCTCCGGGCTCAACTCGATGACGGCCAGTTTCTCCCCGCGCACGACCACCCGCCGGCCTGCCGAACGCTTGGACGCGATCAGCCGGATCTCGCCCCAGACGTTCTTCCTCGCCGACAGCAGCTGGCACATGACCGTGCCAACGGCGCCCGTCGCTCCGACAACCGCGAGCGTCGGCAACTGACCCATCGTCGTTTCCTACCTTCCGGTCCCGGCGTGCACGACCGCCTCGGCGTCACCGCCGAGGTCAAAGGCATCGTGTACCGCGCGCACCGCAGCGTCGAGATCGCTGTCCCGGCAGACGACCGATACCCGGATCTCTGAGGTTGAAATCATCTCAATGTTGACTCCGGCCTGCCCGATCGCGGCGAAGAAGGAGGCAGCGACGCCGGGGTTCGACCGCATGCCGGCCCCGATCAGGGAGACCTTGCCAACGTGGTCGTCGTAGAGCAGGGTCTTGAAACCGATCTTCTCCTGGGTCCTGTTCAGTGCTGCCATGGCTCCCTGGCCATCGGTCTTCGGGAGGGTGAAGGAGATGTCGGTCCGCGCGGTGCCCTCAGTCGAGATGTTCTGCACGATCATGTCGAGGTTGACTTCGGCGTTGGCGACCACCTCGAAAATCCGCGCGGCCACCCCCGGCTCATCCGGAACACCGACAATCGTGATCTTCGCTTCGCTCCGGTCGTGCGCAACGCCGGTGATCAGTGCTTGCTCCACTGGAACGTCCTCCATGGCCTTGGTCACCATTGTGCCTGGCCGATTCGTATATGACGAGCGGACATGGATCGGCAGTCCGTACCGCCGGGCGTACTCGACGCTACGCAGGTGCAGCACCTTGGCGCCACACGCGGCCAGTTCAAGCATCTCCTCATAGGTGATCTGTTCGATATGGCGAGCATTCTTCACGATTCTGGGATCAGCTGTGAAGACCCCGTCAACATCTGTGTAGATCTCGCACATGTCGGCCTTGAGCGCCGCTGCGAGCGCAACCGCCGTCGTGTCCGAACCACCCCGCCCGAGGGTCGTAATGTCCTTCGTGTCCTGGGCGACCCCTTGGAAGCCTGCAACGATCACGATGGCCCCCTCGTCCAGGGCACCGCGCAACCGGCCAGGGGTCACGTCAATAATCCTGGCCTTGCCGTGGGTCGAGGTTGTGATCACACCAGCCTGCGAGCCCGTGAACGAGCGGGCCTCGAACCCGAGATTGTTGATCGCCATGGCAAGCAACGCCATGGCGATCCGTTCCCCAGCGGTCAGCAGCATGTCGAGTTCCCGCCCCGGCGGGACCGGACTGACCTGGGATGCCAGATCCAGAAGCTCGTCTGTGGTATCACCCATTGCGGAGACGACGACAACCACATCGTTGCCTGCTCGCCGGGCCGAGACGATGCGCTCGGCAACTCGTTTGATCCGCTCGGCGTCGGCGACGGAGGAACCGCCGTACTTCTGCACGATCAGCGCCACGCGGCTGTCGCTCCTTTGCTCGATGGCTGGCGTTCAGGAACAACACACCCTCAGGCCAGCGATGACAACCCGGTCGAGCCTACCGGGACAGGTCGGCTGCCTGGAGTGGCGTTCCCACGATCTGGCTCATCGCTGGGTGAGAATGGAGGGGTGCGGATCCGTCCAGGTCAGTTCATAGCGGCTGTTTGCGTCTGCGTTGCTGCCGTTCTGACCGGTTGCGGTCAGTCACACACGCCGGTCGCGCAAGTCAGCAGCCTGCCTCAGGCCAATCCGGGCAACCCGAGGGCTCAGCTCGCCGCGCGGGCAGCAGCGGCCAAGGACCGCCGTTACGTGGCCGGCTATGCGCTGGCCAGGTCATCGCACCGCAGCCAGGCCGTCCTGGTCACCATTGCGGGTGACGGGACATGGCGGATCGACGTCCAGGGTGGGGCCCTCGGCGGAACGTCGGACATCGCGCTCGTCAGCCGTCCAGACGGCCAGTACCAGTGCGCCCTGACCTCGACGACCACAGCGGTGCAGGGCTGCGTCAAGATCGCCACACCCGGACGCAAGATCCCCGCAACCGTCGACCCGACGGTGCAGTACCCCTTCACCACCTGGCTGGACATCCTGACAGACCAGAAGGTCGCCGTGACGGTCGCGGTGACCAAGGCCCTGGCGGGTAGTACGGGTACCTGCTTTTCAGTCGAGCCGACCACGGTGACGCTCGCCCCCCCAATCCCGTCCTCGACCCTGTGTTTCGCCGAGGATGGCACGCTGACCGGCGCGAAGTCCTTCTTCGGGACGCTGGTCATCTCGGGTTCACCGGTGAATGCTCCAGCGACGGTCGCGCTGCCGGGGCCCGTGGTCGCGCGGGCGGCGCTGCCGACGGCAGCGCCGCCGACCACCGCCCCGCCGGCCTCGGTGTCACCAGGATCACCCAGGCCCGCTCCCGCCCGATAACTTTGTGCCTCGCGACCGATCACGTACGATGAACGCTGTCATGTGGCAGACGCTCCTTCTTGCGCGCCGCGACGAGGCCAAACCGGCCGGCACCTCGTCGCGGAGTTGACGCGCCCCGCTGCTGCCCAGGCGCTCGCCGGTCGATCAGGCCGACAACCGACTCAGGAGCGAGTGCACCATGACAAACCCGACATATGCTGCTGCTTCTGTCCAGCAGCCCAGTGGTATGCGGTTCCACCGCTACCGCCCGTACCATCAGCAGTTCTCCATCGAGCTGCCTGATCGCACCTGGCCCAACCGCACGATCGCCGCAGCCCCGCGGTGGTGCGCTGTCGATCTGCGCGATGGTAACCAGGCACTGATCGACCCCATGTCCGTTGAGCGGAAACGCAGGATGTTCAACCTGCTGGTGCGCCTGGGGTACAAGGAAATCGAGATAGGCTTCCCCGCCGCGAGCAAGACTGACTTCGATTTTCTGCGCACCCTGATCGACGAGGATCTCATCCCGGACGACGTGACGATCCAGGTCCTCACCCAGTGCCGCGAGCACCTGATTGAGCAGACGTACCAGGCGCTGCGCGGGGCCAAGCGCGCGATCGTCCACTTCTACAACTCGACGTCGATCCTCCAGCGGCGGGTCGTCTTCGGTCTGGACCGTCCCGGGATCGTCGATCTCGCCGTTCAGGGCGCACAGATGTGCGTAAAGTACGCAAAAGAAATTACTCCAGACACTGACATCCTGTTTGAGTACTCCCCGGAGTCGTACACGGGCACGGAGCTGGACTACGCGGTGGAGATTTCGTCGGCGGTGATGGACGTCATCCAACCGACCCCCCAGCGGCCGCTAATCCTCAACCTGCCCGCCACCGTCGAGATGGCGACCCCCAATGTCTATGCCGACTCGATCGAGTGGTTCCTTCGCATGGTCCCCAGGCGCGAGGCGATCGTGCTGAGCCTGCACCCGCACAACGACCGCGGCACCGGCATCGCCGCAGCGGAACTCGGCATGATGGCAGGAGCCGACCGGATCGAGGGATGCCTGTTCGGCAACGGAGAGCGCACCGGCAATGTCGACCTGGTTAACCTCGGGCTGAACCTGTTCAGCCAGGGTATCGACCCGATGATCGACTTCTCGGACATCGACGAAGTCAAGCGCACGGTCGAGTACTGCAACCAGCTGCCCATCCACGCCCGGCACCCCTATGCCGGAGATCTCGTCTACACCTCCTTCTCCGGATCGCATCAGGACGCGATCAAGAAGGGTTTCGAGACGATGGCCCGGGACGCCGAGGCGGCCGGCAAGCCGATCGACGAGATGGAATGGGCCGTCCCGTACCTGCCGATCGACCCGAAGGACGTCGGACGCACGTACGAGGCGGTCATCCGCGTGAACTCCCAGTCCGGCAAGGGCGGCGTCGCATATGTCATGAAGACCGAGCACCATCTCGAACTGCCGCGCCGGCTCCAGATCGAGTTCTCCGGCGTCGTCCAGCGGTACACCGACGCCGAGGGCGGCGAGGTGTCTCCAGAGCAGATGTGGGAAATTTTCTCCGCGGAGTACCTCGCAGACCGGAGGTTCACGCTCAACAGCCACTTCGAGGCGACAACCAGCGGCATGGTTTCGCTGACCGCGAAGCTCACCGTTGACGGCGAGCCTCGCACCCTCTCCGGAGAGGGCAACGGCCCGATCGACGCCTTCGTGCACGCGCTCTCGACCGTCGGAGTCGACATCCAGGTGCTGGACTACGCGGAGCACGCCCTGACCGCCGGCGAAGGAGCCCAGGCGGCGGCGTACGTCGAGTGTCAGGTCAATGGTGAGACGCGATGGGGCGTCGGCATCGACGCGAACATCGTCACCGCCTCGCTCAAGGCCATCGAAAGCGCTGCCAACCGGGTCTAGACCACGCGCCCTGGCCGTGCCCGAGCGTCGCACACGTTCAGGCACGGCCAGCGGTTGTTCTGCCACATGCCATGAGGTGCTGGAGCATGCTGGTGGCATGAATGGGAAGGCCCGCATCGCCCTCATCCGGCTGACCAGCAGTCTGCCAAAAATCATAGCCTTGTACATCGCCAGCCTGTTCCTCGCCGCTACCCTGTTTTCGCTGCTCGAAGGCAAGGACCTCAGTGATGGTCTGTGGTGGGCCGTCGTCACCGCCCTGACCATCGGCTACGGCGACATCGCCCCGGCCAGCAGCGGGGGACGGGCGGTCTCGATCGTGTTCCAGCACTTCTGGATCTTTGGCATCGCGCCGCTGGTCATCGCGAACATCCTGACGCACGTCATCCACGACACCAACCAGTTCTCGCACGCGGAGCAGGAGTGGCAGGCGACGTCGATGCGGCTCATCGCCCAGAAGCTCGGGGTCGAGTTGCCGCCAGAGCCCGCGGATACAGAGTTCGGCGACATCACCGGCTCCACCGGCTCCACCGGCTAGAGACTTGCCCAGATCATTACTGTGGTCTACACACCGCTGCGCCGGGAGAAGGGTCCCAATGCACGATCCGTTGAGTACACCATCCAGGAAGAAACCGATCAGACCAGCTCTGGTCGTTGCCGCGGTCGCAGCGTTCGTCTCCGCTGGCACGATGACCGGGGCCTGCGGCAGCTCGGACGATGAATATGTCAACTGCGTCGACGACGACGGGGTCGTCGTCGACTCCAGCTACTGCGAAGACGGCAACGCCTCTGGCCACTACTGGTACTACGTCTCGCGCAAGCGACACAGCAAAGGCACCAAGGTGCCGAGCGGTTGGTTGTCCAGCCGCATCAACCCAACGGATACGGCGGCCAGGGCAAGAGCCGGCCTGCCCTCGACCGGCAACATCGGAGGTAAGAAGATCAGTAGCGGAGGTTTCGGCAAGGGCAGTTCCAGCGGCAAGAGCGGTGGGAGCTGAGCGTGCTCCGGCACCACTGCGTTCCCCGCCCGTCCTGGGAGTCTGACGTCAGGGCCGACGGCCTGGTCTATGTCGAGACCACGGACCCGGTGACCGGGCAGACCTTCCCGTACTGGTCCGAGGACGCGTACTACGAGGTCACCGTCGGCGACTGCGATCGGCTGGCCGAGGCGTGCACGGACCTCACCGCCATGTTCATCGAGGCCGGCGATCACATCATCGAAAACCGCCTGTTCGAGAAGATGGGTATCCCCGCGTACGCGGTGCCAGCCATCACGCGGACCTGGGCGGACGACGATCCGCACGCCTACTGGCCCAGCCTGTACGGTCGGTTCGACCTCCGCTGGAGCACCAATCCCGATCTGCTGCGTCGCGATGCGACGCTGGCCATCCCAAAGCTGCTTGAGTACAACGCCGACACCCCGACCGCGTTCCCGGAATCCACGGCCGTCCAGTGGAACTGGTTTCTGTTCAACCGGGGAGGGCGGGGCGATCAATGGAACAACGGATACGAGGCACTCGTCGCGGCCTGGCGGCGCAATGTCGCGCTGTTCGAGGCCAGGACCGGCCGCAAGGTGACAACGATTCACTTCGCGTACACCGCAGCCGAGGAATCCGGCGAGGACGGCATGAACGTCACCATGATCGCCGCAACGGCTGAGCAGGCCGGCTATCGCGTGAAGACCCTGTACATGGAGGACATCCAGCTCCAGGCGACGACCGGGGAATCCGCCTTCCTCGACCAGACGACGATCGCCCCGGTCGGGTACTTCATCGATCCCGACGGCGAGCCAATCGAGATCATCTTCAAGCTGTACCCCTGGGAGTGGATGTTCTCCGAGAGGTTCGGACGCACCGCGCTGTGGAACCTGAACCAGCCTGACGGCACCGTGTGGATCGAGCCGCCTTACAAGGCCCTCTGGAGCAACAAGGGCATCCTGCCAGTGCTGTGGGACCTCTTCCGGGACGACCCGGCACGGGGAAAGTACCTGCTCCCGGCATACTTCGAGGGCGAGGCTCCGTACGACTTCGAACGCACCTGTGTCCGCAAGCCCCTCCTCGGCCGGGAGGGCGCCAACGTCACCATCGTCGTTGACGGTGACGTGCTGACCAGCAAGGGCGGGGAGTACGGCGCAGAGGGGTACATCCTTCAGGAGTACGCTCCCCTGCCGCTGTTTGATGGGGTTGGCGGTCCTTTTCGGACGGTCACCGGC
>JAFGOK010000487.1 GCA_016926535.1 Micromonosporaceae bacterium
CGCCCGCCTCTCACCGTCCATTTTGCGGGAGTTCCTGACGTACTCGGTCGTCGGCGTCCGCGAGGACGCCTCCGGGCTCGACCGGCGGGCCGAGCGGCTCCAGGAGCACATCAGAGGTGTCAGCGACCGAAAGCTCGCGCTGGCGAAACGGATCATCGACGACATCACGGCCCCGTTCGCGCCAGGCAGCGGTGTCGAGACCCGGTTCTGCGTCGTCGTTGCCGGGGACATCGTCTACGGCATGGCGCACGACGTGCACCGCCCGGAACGCAGTACCGGCACCATGGTGCACGGATCCGACCTGGACATCGTGGTGCTCGTCGCGGACGAGGCGCCGCAGGAGTTGGTCACTCAGCTGGATGACGCCATCTACAAGAAGAAATACCAGTACCTGAAGAATCCCGCGTTCCGCGAGGAGATCGACTACGTCGTCAAGCGTTTCAGCAAGCTGGCGGAGCAGGCCGAGTTCGATACCTTGAAACGGATGATCGCCTGCAAGATCTTCGACGAGGCCGTACTGCTCTACGGCAATGCGGCGCTGTTTGACGCTGGCAAAATCCTGCTGGCGGACCGCAGGGTCACCGATCGACTGCGAGCAATGGAGCAGGCCGCCATCGAGGCGCGCGAGCAACAGGAGCAGTATCTGCTGGCCACCGACGCCCATACTCTGCGCGGGGACGACCTGCATCTCTTCCACACCGACGACGAGTCAGAGGAATTCGAGTAGCGTCGGCCAGCAGCCTCAGCCCCTGGGGCGCAGCCCTCGTGCTATCTCGTCGAATGGTGCCGTGTCGAGGTCGGGAGCGGCAACGGACAGTGGACCGGAGGTGTTGGTCGCCACCTTGCCGTCCCGCGCACCGGCGATAGCGTTGCTGATGTTACGGAACGCGGTTTCCAGACTCTGCTCATGCTCGGAGACATCCACGTCCAATTTGCCCATCGCGTCGGCGATCTTAACCGCGACCTCTTGCGCTGTCGGCGCGGCAAGGTCGTTCTTCTTTGGCGGGTCTGGGATGACTCCCTGGGCGAGGGTGCTTCCCACGATCAGGGCGACACCTGTCGCGGCGATGCCGCCGCTGGCCAGGGTCAGCACAGTGCCGAGTGATATGCCAACCAGCGTGCCCCACATGCAGGGCTTCGGGTCGCGCTGGTTGTTGAGCAGTTTGACAGCCTCAATCGACTTGTCGAGCAGCTTGATGACAGCGTCCCGGTACTCGAGGTAGATGCCCTTACCGCAGACGAGTTGGCTGCGGACCGCTTTGGCGAGGCTTGCCTGGTTGATCGAAACGGTCTCCAGCGGGGTGAGGAAGTTGTCAATGAAATCCTCCTGGAATCTGCCCTGCCAGTGCCCCAACTCGGTACGCACATCGTGGGTGCGGGCCAGCCCGGCATTGGCGAAACTCGCATTGCCCGAGTTGTCAGTCGCTCCGTGGAACATCCCTTCGATCGTCCTCATCGCCTCGATCATGGGACTGATCGCGTCAGGATCGGGCTCAAGGTACCGCTCGAACGCCGGCACCACCCACTCGTAGTACTCGTTGCGGACGGAGTTGCGGTACTGCTCGAGCTCCGCCTCCGGGATCACCGCCTCATGCTGTCCCAAGGCCTCGGAGCGCATCACCCACCCCGAGCCATCCGCGATGACCCGATCATTCGGACGGTCCGGATGCGCCAGCTCATACTGGTTCTGCATCGCCTCGACCCAGGACTCGACGTCAGCGAGGGTCTGGTTGATCAGCAGCTCTTTCAGCTCTGACGCCTTGGACCTGACCGCTCCCTCGTAGGTCCCCCCGGCGAGATTTGCCGGAGTCTTGACATCGTCAATATCAGCCATGATGGTTCCCTTTCACCCTCCCGCTCACGGCTGCTGACCGGCGGGTAACGACGGCGTGCCCGGATCCTCTTCCGAGCCGGGGATGGGCGGGTTGGAGGCCGGGGCCTGCGGGTCATGGTTCGCAGGATCGTTCTTGTACGCGTTGAGTTTGTCCGCGTTGGCTGTGTCCGCATCGACGAAGCCCTGGGTCGCCTTGCGCACCCCCTCCGCCCCAGCCAGAATCACACCGCCGACCTGGGCGTACATGCTCTGCAGATCGTCGCGCAGGCCGGCCCACGCCGCGCCGACCCGGCTGGTCATGATGCTGGCCCCGGGATATGCCGGGCTGCCTGCGCGGAAGGCGTCCGAATCGTGGCTGGCGGTTGGCCCTCCGCTGGACGACTGCGACCCCGCGACCGAGGTACTCGCGGCCCCGGCGATGAGCCGGGTCGCATCGAAATACGCGTCAGCGATGCGGGGCAGATGCACATCTGACACGCGCCACAGGTAGTAGAGGTCTCCCCCGGTGATCTCGTCTGGCACAGCTTCTCCCGTGATTATGTTCGTAGCCAGCGCTGCTCGCGCGGACCCGTATCCTGCGACCGCCGCCGCCAGCTAGCGCTCCCGCCGCCGCACGGCGACCAGCAGCACCGCCCCGAGCACCACGACCGCTGCGGCACCGCCGACGGCGAGCGACCTCCACGAAATCCCATTTCCGGTATCGCCTGAGGCTGGGGCGGGAGGTCTCAACGCATACACCCGGCTGTTGGAGTTGTCGATGAGGTACAGCACGTCGGCCCCAGCCACGGCGATCGGACCAGTGATCGAGTGGTTGCCGGTAGCGATCGTGTCCAGGTGATACCCACTGCGCAGTCTGCGCACCGACTGGTCTCGGCCATCGAGGGCATAGACGGTCTGGCCACTGGCCGCGACGCCGACCAGGCTGTTGCTCGATGACTGGACAGCCCCGCCCGTCTCCGCAAGCGACCAGGTGCCCTGGGCATCCGAACCCGACATGGTGGCTGTCGCCAGGTTGCCGTCGGCTAGCCTCAGCAGCGTCTGGTCGGCCACCAGCCACACAGCCCCGGCACTGTCAACAGCGAGGCGGTCCGGATCGGCCACCGCGGTCTCGGTCGCCGGCCCCCCAGCGGCAGTGAGGGTCGAGCCACCGTTGCCGGCAACGGTGGTGATGGTGCCGTTCGGAGCGACTGCCCGGATCAGGTGGCGATCGAGGTCGCCGATGTAGACCGTTCCGTCCGGAGCGACCGCGAGCCCGCCGGGCTGGCCGAGGGCGGCCTCAGCCGCCGGACCGCCCTCGCCGGCGGCAGGGCCAGCCTCGCCGGCGGCTCCGGCGGGAGTGCCGGTGCCGGCGAGGACCGAGAGGTGGCCGTCGGGAGCGAGTGCGAACACCCGGAACAGACCGGTGTCTGCGATATAGAGCGTGCCGTCGGGGGCGAGCGCGATGCTGGTGGGGGCGGCGAGACTGAACGCCGTGCCCTTCGCGCCGGATGGCACCGTCACGTCCGCCGGAATCACCGGGCCGCTGTTCGCGGCGGCTGAGTTCTGTCTGCCGGTCCCGGCGATCGTACTGATGACGCCCTCAGGCGAGATCATCCGCACGGTGTGGTTGCCGGTGTCCGCGAGGTAGACCGCGCCACTCGAAGCCGCCGCGATGCCGAGCGGGTTTCTCAACTGTGCCTGCGTGGCGGGGCCACCGTCGCCGGACGAACCCGCCACCCCAGTCCCAGCGACGACGGTCAGGCCGGGGCCATCGGCATGCGCGCTGACTGCCGGCACCTGGACACCGCCGACCGCCATCACGGCCATCACGCCTGCGAGAACACCCTTCCTGAACACGATGCTTGTCTACCACATCATGGCAACGCGTTCATTCCCGTGGCACGGCCGAACTAGAGTCGCAGCCAAGGTCGAACTGAAGGATGCCACTATGCCAGATATTGGTGAATATCTTGATAATATGGTCGTTACCACGACCTCGCAGGACCGGAACATCAGGGCGCGAATCTCGAACTACACCGACGTCGAGGTTCGGTTCCGGCCCGGCACGTTCGACCGGTACGACGAGCGACGCTTGGGCGAGCAGCTTTCCCGGCTCGGCCTGACCTCGTGGGTCGCATACCACCGGGGGCGCTCTCAGGCGTACCAGAAGGCCCTCGGACTCAGTGACGAGGAACTGGCCGAGGCGGAACGCCCCACCACCGATCCTCATCGTCGCCGGTACGAAGAGGAACTCAATGAGGTCGAGGGCGTGGGCGTCTCGGCCTCTGGAGTGGTCCAGGTCCGGACCAAAGGCATGATGCGGTGGCAGGTCACCATCAAACCCGGCGCCATCGCCAAGTTGACTGAGCAACAGTTCCTCGCCGAGGCGCACGCTGCCATCACGGCCCTGTTCAGCGACCGAGAAATGAAGATCATACTGTTGAAGGCAAAGTACTTCGACCTGGGCATACCAAGGGCATGGTTGGACAGAGCGCGCCAGTTCCAGGCCGAGACCAGGCACCGACGCTGATCAGCAAACCGGCCAGGGCGCGGCTCGCGACCAGGAGAGCCTCGACGATCTCAATCTGGACCCCATACTGTACATATTTAACGGGGAGCTGCGCTGGATCGAGGAGTTCCAGGCGGAGCTGGCCGAACGGGCGACGGGGCACGCGCAGCCTCAC
>JAFGOK010000488.1 GCA_016926535.1 Micromonosporaceae bacterium
ACCTCACTGACCGAGGAGTACGCAGTCCCTGCCCCCCGCCCGGGACTGCCGGCTGACGAGCCGGACGCCGCCTTCGGCTGATCCCCACCGACCGACGCTGATCATCATCGGCTACAGTCCCTCCATCAGATCACTGCGCAACCGGCTGGCGAGCACTCCCGGAATCATCGCCGTGCTGATGGCCGGCACCCTGCTCGGCGTCTCGCAGCTGTACCTGACCGTTCCGCTCCTGCCGGACATCGCAACCCGTCACCAGGTCAGCCAGACAACGGCCGCCCTGGTCGGAACGGGGTTCGGAGCGGCGTACGCCGCCGGCAACCTGATCTTCCCAACCCTGTCCGATCGCTTCGACCCGCGCCTGCTCATGGCCGCGGGCCTGGTGGGATGTGCCCTGGCGGCCATGGTCTGCGGGTGGTCGGACACCTTCGCCGTGCTGGTCGCTGCCAGAGTCGCCCAGGGACTCGCCGCGGCGGCCCTTCCCCCCGTGGCCCTGACCGCCGTGGGCATCCTGCTGCCCCCTCAGGACCGGGCCGCCGGCATCGCCGGGGTGTCCAGCTGCTTCTTCCTCGGCGGCATCGTCGGGCAGGGGTACGCCCTGGGGATGGAGCGGTCGCTGGGCTGGAGCGCACTGTTCACCTGGCTCACCCTCCCCCTGGCGATCTGCGCCGCCGCCCTCTGGCTGCTGCCGGCCCCGCCCGCTGCCGGCCGCGGCCCGGCCCAGGGTCTGATCGGCCTCCTCGCCCGGTTCGGGACGCTACTGCGCCGCCCTCCGCTGCTGGCGACCTACCTGTGTGCGCTGGCGCCGCTGCTGACCTTCGTCGCCCTCTACAGCGCCCTCAACGAGGTTGCCGCGGCCCGGTTCGGCATCGACGAGCCCGCCGCGCAGCTGGCGCTGCGCCTGCCGGGCCTGCCCGGGATCGCCCTCGGTGCCGCGGCTGGCGTGCTCATCACCCGAGCGGGCCCCTACCGTACTGGCGGGATCGCGTTCCTCGTCTCCGCCTCCGGCATGATCGCCATGGCTCTGGCCGGATCGCTGGGCATGCTGCTGGCCGGCAGCGCCGTCTATGTCGCAGGGCTGGCGGTTGCGGTGCCATCGGTCATCGCGGCCGTCGGGATGGCCAGCGGCGACGCCCGCGGGGTCGGGATCGCCGGATACACCTTCCTGATCGGGCTCGGGGGCGCCGCGGCCCCGCCCCTGGCAGCGGCCCTGGGCGGGGCCAGTTTCACCACGCTCATGATCGTGCTCGCCTCGGCCCTGGTCCTCTCCGCGATCTCGATCGGGCTCGGGCCACGGGCCACCGTGCAGCAGCGGCCAGGCGGCCTACCGCTGCGCGAGCGAGACGCCGAGCAGCGCGTCGACGCAGTCGGCCACCAGCGTGGACGGTGAAGCACCGCCGCGAGAGCCACCGCTGGCCCCGCCCATCGCGCCGGCGAGGACCGCATCCGCCCACGCGTCAACAGCGGCGAGGGCTCCCGGGGTGTCCAGGTCGTCGGCCAGGCACTGGCGCACCGCGGAAAGGACCGTCCCGCCTGCGGGACCGCGACCGGTGCCCACGGCCGTACGCCAGCGGCCGAGCCGGCGCTGGGCGGAGGCCAGCAGCTCGCCGGTCCACATCCGATCACTGCGGTAGTGGTCGGCCAGCAGCGCCAGCCGCACCGCCATCGGATCGACGCCCTCGGCGCGCAGCTGGGAGACCAGGACGAGATTTCCCTTGCTCTTGGACATCTTCTCGCCGTCGAACCCGATCATCCCGGCGTGCACGACGTGCCGCGCGAACGGGGCACGGCCGGTCAGCACCTCGGCATGGACCGCTGAGCACTCATGATGCGGGAAGAGCAGATCGCTGCCGCCCCCCTGCACGTCGATCGTCTCGCCGAGCTCCTGGAGGGCGATCACGGCACACTCGATGTGCCACCCGGGACGCCCCTGGCCGAGGTCACCGCCGTCCCAGGCCGGCTCCCCCGCCCGCTGCCCGCGCCAGAGCAGGGGGTCGAGCGGATCGCGCTTGCCTGCCCGGTGGGGATCGCCCCCACGCTCCGCGAACAGGCGCAGCATCTCCGTCCGGTCGAGATTGGACTCCTTGCCGAACCGGGGCGCCGCAGCGATCGGGAAGTACACGTCCCCCGTGCCGTCCTCCAGCCGGTAGGCCAGATCGTTGCAGAGCAGCTTCGACACCGAGGAGACGATGTGGTCGATGGACTCGACCGCGCCGACGTAGCTGGTCGGCGGGATGATCCGGAGCGCCTCCATGTCCTGGCGAAACAGCGCGGTCTCCCGCAGCCCGAGTGCCACCCAGTCCTCGCCGTCCCTGGCGGCCCGCTCCAGCAGCGGATCATCGATGTCAGTGACATTCTGCGCGTACCGGACGGGGAGGCCGGAGTCCCGCCACACCCGCTGAACCACGTCGAATGCGATCATCGTTGCGGCATGGCCGAGGTGGGTCGCATCGTACGGGGTGATGCCACACACATACATCGTCGCCGGATGCAGGCGTCCGGGCTCACAGGTCGGCGCGAGCCGGCCACGAGCGGAATCGTGCAGGGTGAGCGTTGCCCCGGTACCTGGTAGCGCCGGCACGGGGACCGCCAACCAAGAGTCCATGGGATCAGCCTATCGTGACCCCGAGACTGGGACGATTTGCACCTTCCTCACCGGTGATAACCGTTATTGCGCGGGCAGAGATGCCCGCTGGGATCGAGAGGCTGGCCGCACAGCGGGCACGGTGGCCGGCCTGAGGCGACGATCAGCCTGGACCGCTCGATGAACGCCCGGGTCGCCTGCGGCGTCAGCCGGACCCGGAGCCGATCCCGGTTGGTGGAGAACTCATCCTCCAGATCAGGCTCCTGATCGTCATCTCCGACCGCGATCGCCTCGATGATCACGGTGACGGTGTCTGCGTCGAAAGCCAGGCCGAGGGTTCCAACCCGGAACTCCTCGTCCAGCGGCAGGTCCAGAGGATCGCTGTCCGGCGGAGGCTGGCCGGTGGCCGTCAGGTCCAGCCCGAAGCGGCGGGTGGCTTCCCCGAGCAGCTCGTCCAGCTTCTCCGCCAGCAGGGCGACCTGCACCTTCTCCAGAGCCACCGTCACCAGCCGGCCACCGCCCCTGGCCTGGAGAAAGAACTCGCGTTCCCCCGGAGGGCCCACGGTCCCGGCAACGAACCGCTCCGGCGGCTCGAATGCGAACACCTGGTGGGTCATACCGCGACTGTATCCGGCCTGGCCGGAATCCACCGGGTACGTGCCGAAACCGGAGCTTCCGGACCCAGGACGCCCAGCCGCTGGCCGGGCGACCACCGTGTGCCACGATCGACCCATGCGCTCGACTGGCCAGCCGCCCCGGCCGGGTACCCTCGATCAGCTGCTGGCCGGCGATCCGCCCACGGTGGCGCGAGGGCTGCTGGGATGGACTATCACCGGTGGTGGAGTCACCGCCCGCCTGACGGAGACCGAGGCGTACGGCGGGGCCGGCGACGATCCGGCATCCCACGCCTTCCGCGGCCGGACGGAGCGCAGCGCGGTCATGTTCGGCGAGCCCGGCCTGGTCTACGTCTACTTCGTCTTCGGCATGCACTGGTGCGTCAACATCGTCTGCGGGGCTTCCGGCACGGCAGCGGCGGTGCTGCTCCGGGCCGGCGCGGTCATCTCCGGCCACGGCCTTGCACGGGAGCGGCGGGCCGCGGCGCGGAGTCGCGGCGCGAGCGCCAGGCGCCTGGCCGGACACCCGGCCGGACGCCCGCTGCCCGATCGGGACCTGGCCAGGGGGCCGGCCCGGCTGGCGACGGTGCTGGGCGTTGACGGCTCCGCGAACGGCTCCTCGCTGCTGGACGGGACCGGGCCGCTCGCCCTGAGCCCGCCGGAGGCGGGCGAGCCGCCCGGGGGCACGACGGCGGCGGAGCCTGGTGCTCTGGCCATCCGGTGCGGGCCACGGGTCGGGGTCGCCGCAGCCCGGGAGGTGCCGTGGCGCTTCTGGATCGACGAGGAGCCATCGGTCAGTGCCTACCGGGCGAGAAGGACAGGTTAGGGAGACCACCGGTGCGTTGCCGGGAGCGCCGGCAGCGGGGCCAACCGGTATGGTTGGGCGAGGAAGGTGGAGACAGCCGTGACGAATCCCGATCCGTGGCACCGGGCCGACGAGATCCGCGCGACCGTCACCCCGCCCACCTTCCCCGACGCCACGGTCGACCTCACAGCGTTCGGGGCGATCGGGGATGGGAGGACCGACGCGACCGACGCCCTCCAGCGGGCGATCGAAACCTGCTCCGCGGCTGGAGGCGGCCGGGTCCTCGTGCCGGCCGGCCGGTTTACCACCGGCCCCATCCGCCTGCTGACCGGGGTCGACCTGCACCTGGAATCCGGGGCGACCCTGGCCTTCAGCACCGATCCCACGGACTACCTGCCTCCGGTGCCCACCCGGTTCGAGGGCCTGGAGCTCATGGGCTACTCGCCACTGATCTCCGCGTACGGGCAGGAGAACATCGCGATCACCGGGCAGGGCGTCCTCGACGGGCAGGCGGCCACCACGAACTGGTGGCCGTGGAAAGGGCTTGAGGAGTACGGCTGGCGGCCGGGCCAACCGTGCCAGGCCGCCGCCCGCGCCCGGCTGATGGAGCTGGCGGAGGCCGGGGTTCCGGTCGAGCAGCGGGTCCTGGCCGATGGCAGCTACCTGCGGCCGTCGTTCATCCAGCCGTACCAGTGCCGCGGGGTCATGATCGAAGATGTCACCATCCGTCGCTCCCCGATGTGGGTCATCCACCCGGTCCTGTGCTCCCAGGTGCTCGTCCGGCGGGTGACGGTCGACAGTCACGGCCCCAACAGCGACGGGTGCGACCCGGAGTCGTGCACCGACGTCGTCATCGCCGACTGCGTCTTCGACACCGGCGACGACTGCATCGCCCTCAAGTCCGGCCGGAACGCCGACGGCCGGCGGATCGCCGCTCCGACCGAGCGGGTGCTCATCGAGCGGTGCGAGTTCCGGGACGGCCATGGAGGGGTCACCCTCGGTAGCGAAATCTCCGGAGGCGTCCGGGAGGTGTTCGCGCAGCAGCTCCGAATGACAAGCCCGGCGCTCGACGTCGCCCTGCGGTTCAAGACCAACTCGATGCGTGGAGGGTTCATCGACGGCGTTCACGCCCGTTCCATCACCGTCGACTCCGTCGCCCGGACCGCGATCGAGATTGACCTCGACTATGAGGAGGGGCCGGGGCACGGGTTCAACCCGGACCTGCGTGAGATCCATATCAGCGACCTGACCGTCGCCCACGCCCGCCAGGCCGTCATGCTCCGCGGGTACCCTGACGCCCCGATCCGCGACATCAGCCTCAGCGACCTCCGGTTCGAGCGCTCCGACGTTCCAGAGGTCATCGAGCACGTCGAACGCCTCGCGATCCGCAATGTGCGCAACAACGGTGCCCACCTGCGGCGGCCCGCGACGGAAGACCGCAGCGCTCCGCGGTCGTGAAACCTGCACCGGTAAACGACCCGCTGCGGGTATCCGATG
>JAFGOK010000489.1 GCA_016926535.1 Micromonosporaceae bacterium
CGGCGTGGTCGACGCTGGCGCTGGCGTCCCGATCACCAGCCGCGTACCGTCCCGGCGGCGGCCGGTGACTTCAAGCAGCACGGCCAGCCCGACTCCGACGCACAGGGCGGAATCCGCCGCGTTGAACACCGGAAAGCCCTGACCAGCCGGATCGAACACGCTGATAAAGTCGACGACGTGCCCGACGAACGGCCCTGGGGCACGAAACAGGCGATCAATCAGGTTCCCGACCGTCCCGCCAAGCACGAGACCGAGCGAGACAGCCCACGGTACGGACCTCAGGCGCATGGCCAACCAAATAATCCAGCCAGAGACGACGATCGCGACGATCGGAAACACGAATGTGTAGTCCGCCGCGAGGCTAAAGGCGGCGCCGCTGTTACGGGTCAGCAGCAGGTAGACCGCGCCCCAGAGGATACGAACGGACTCGCGACCCTCCAGGTACCTGACCGCGAGTTCCTTGCTTACAAGATCAATAATTAGCACAGCCAGAGCGACGCCTGCCAGGACCACCGAAGCACGTCGGCGGGGCCCGGGCCCGCTCTGGTCGTCGTCATCGGCCACGTCGGAACCACCCGCGGTCGAAAGCTCATCCGGTGTCAGCGCCGCTCCTCAAGCTGCTTGCAGGTGATGCACAGCGTAGCTGAGGGGAACGCCGCCAAGCGCTCCACCGGGATCGGGTCCCCGCACGCCTCACACCAGCCGTATGCTCCAGCCTCCAAGCGCTCCAAGGCTCGCTCGACCTGCCCGATTCGGTCCAGGATTCCGTTGGCAAGCAAGATCTCCTGCTCCCGCTCGAACGTCTTCGTCCCCGCATCAGCTTGATCATCACCGGCTGTGTCGGTCAGCCTGTCGCCACGCAGACTGTTGATCTCGGCAACGGCTGTCGCGTACTCCTCCCGAAGCTCATCTCGCCGAGCCTGAAGCGCCGTGCGGATTTCGGCCGTCTCCCCCTCGCTCCGGGGGGCGCGAGCAGCTGTGGCTCTACTGTCTGTTCTCGCCATCGTGGCTCCCTCGGTCGCGTGCTGCCCTGCTGTGCAATCTGCGGATCTGCCGGGCGCACCGGCAAGCCCTGTTTACTCCGGAGGGTCGCAAGAATACGGAACGTGGCAGCCTCCGACAATTACGCACCGCTGTTCAGTCGGATCTCCGACGGCTGCCATCACCCAATCCATGATTCATGGTAACGAACAAGTATCGCTCGGCTGCGCCAGCACGCTCACGGCGCCCCACCGAGCAGGGCAGTCACCCGCTCCGTCAGATCGGCCGGCGGATCAGCCACCATCAGCAATTTGTCGCGACTGGCCGCACCCGCCCTCAGGGAAAGACTCGACGGCCGAACCCCGAGCGCCCTCGCCACGGCTTTCAGTGCCGCCTGGGTGGCCTTGCCGTCCACCGGTGGTGCGTTCACCGCGACGACCAGCGCAGGGCCGAACGGGCCGTCATATCGCCCGCCGACGGCGACCCGTGACGCGCCCGGCTTGACCCGAATCGGTAGTGCATTCACTGTCCCATTGTCACCCACCGGCCCCAGAAGCCCGCCGAGCGACTCTGGTCGCCAGCAGCGCCGTGTCCGGCTCGCACAGCGCGCACGGGGTGAATCCCTGCTCGACGGCTGCTCTGGCAGACAGTCTCGTCGTGCTCCGGCCGTGCAGGTGGATGCACTCTTCCAGGTGGTATCTCGGGCGTCCCGCCACGACGACCACCTCAGCGCCCAGGCGTGCGACCCTCGCGGAATCCCCGGCAGAGGTTGCCTGGGCGGCAGGCTCATCCGCCAGATCACCGTCCGGCAGGGGCTCTTCAGGGGTGGTCCGGCCGGGGCGGGCGGTGGGACCACCCGGGCCGCCCGTCGGGGGGGCCGTCCCCCCCGCAGTGGCCCGCCGGGCGGCGTACTGCCGACCCCCAACGATGAGCGCCAGGGAAGCCAGCAGACTTGCCACGATCGAGCCGACCAGGTATCCGTTGGCCCCGTCGACCAGGCCGAGCATCAGCAGCGCGACCGCCACGACAATGAGTAGCAGACTAGCGACAATCACTGTCAAACCCTCCGCACCGTCGTTTCGGGTGTCCTCCAACACCTAACGAATGAACAGCGCAACAGGTTCGTAGTGACGTTGACCGTTTTCCAACGACGGTGGTGTCCCATCGGCTTGGATCCGATGGGACACCACCGTCGGGTAGAACAGTCGCCGGTTAGCGACCAGCGCCGTCCCGGCCTCCACCGTACGAGCCAGCCATACCGACGGTCGCGAGACCACCGGTGTTGCCCCCGACTCGTCCGGGCACCTCCGCGCGGCTCATCTCGGCATCGAGCCCTTGCTCCTTGCCGACGAGATCCCGCAGCTGGCTTTCCAGATACGCCTTGAGCCGCGTGCGGTACTCGCGCTCGAACTGCTTGAGCTCCTCGATGTGCTTCTGCAGAGCCGTCCGCTTGGCGTCGAGGCCGCCCATGGCCTCCTGGTGTCGCTGCCGCGCGTCGCGCTCCAGCGCGTCGGCCTTGGCGCGAGCGTCGCGGGTAACCTCTTCCGCCTTGCTGCGAGCCTCGCTCAGCAGCTTGTCCGCCTCACGGCGGGCATCGTTGACATGATCATCAGCGGTGCGCTGGGCCATCATCAGCACCCGCAGCGCCTGCTGCTCTCCGTCACCAGCGCTCACGGGGCCGCCCTGGCTGCGGATCTGCTCCAGCTCCGCCTGCATGCCTCGCGCGGCCTGCTCCGCTGCGGCCTTCTCCCGCTGCACGCGGTCGAGTTGGCCCTTCAACTCGGCGAGCTCCGCCGCGAGTCTGGGGTCGGCTCCCGGCCCACCCGGACCAGCGCCTCGACCACCGCCCCGCTCCAGCTGAGCGCGCAGTTCGTTGTTCTCCTCGATAAGACGAGCGAGCTCACGCTCAACCTCGTCAAGGAAGGCGTCGACCTCCTCCTCGTCATACCCCCGCTTGCCGATCGGAGGCTTCTTGAAGGCGACGTTGTGGACGTCGGCCGGGGTCAGCGGCATCGAAACTCCTCGGGTTCAGTTGCGGCCGCGTGGTCACTGTTGGTAACCGATCAAGAAACCTGACCGATCAGTGGCCCTACCACGACGTTCATCAGCACGAACAGAATAACCAGCAGCACAAGGGAAGACAGGTCCACGGCCACGGTACCAATACGCAGCGGCGGAATCACTCGCCCTAACGCTTTGAGAGGGGGATCGGTCACGCTCCACAACACCTCAAGCGTCGCCGCCGCCCGTCGACTAGGCCTCCAGCGCCGCCCGAACTGCATGACGTACATCATCACGAACCGTGAAATAATCACCATAACGTAGACGTACAACAGAATGTACGTCACCTGTAAGAGGACCGAAACCACGATTCGCCGCTGCCTCGTCTCAGCTCTGGTTGAAGAACCCACCCTCGGCGATCCTAGCCTTGTCTTCCGCAGTGACCTGCACATTCGCCGGTGAAAGCAGAAAAACTCGGTTAGTCACCCGCTCGAAGTTACCACGCAGGCCAAAGACGAGCCCTGCGGCGAAGTCCACCAGCCGCTTGGCGTCGGACTCGTCCATCTCGGTCAGGTTCATGATCACCGGAACCCCGTCCCGGAAATGTTCCCCGATCGTGCGAGCCTCGTTGTACGTCGTTGGGTGCAGGGTCGTGATCTGGTAACGACGATCGTCGCCGTCCTCCTCCGAGACCGGGGCCTGTCGCTCCCGCACCTGAACCTGGGTGGACAGGGCGAGGTTGTCCCGGGTGGGGTAGCTGAATGTTGTCGAGGACACCGGTCGTGTGATCGGTCGCACCGTCGACCGTGATGACTCCAGGCGCTCGGCCGCACGGGCCCGCGGGGTTACCGGGGCCTCGTCGACCTCGTCCTCGTCGGCGTAGTCGTCACCATACCCGCGGTATCCGCGCTCGTCGTACCCACGGTCGTCCTCGTCTTCAACCAGGCCGAGCCAGACCCCGGCCCTTCGCAGAGCCCCCATGCGCGCTCCTCCGTCCACCGTGCGGCACTCCCCCCGTGACGCGTCGTATACGCGCGTGGACACAGGACGGCAATCATGTGAAAAGCACAGTCATGTAGTTCGGCGTCCACCGATTAGGTTACCGGAGCAGGGGACGTTTCCCGAGCATCGCGTGTCCGACTCGTACGTGTGTCGAACCGTGCGCGATGGCCGACTCAACGTCACCGCTCATCCCCGCAGATAGCCACGTCGCATGCGGGTAGTCGTCACGCACGCGGCACAGAAGAGAGTGTAGTCCGCAGAAGGCGTCATCCGGGCAGCATTCGAGCGGCGCCACGGCCATGAGCCCTCGAAGGCGCAAATCGGGTGCTGCCTCGACCGCTGCAAGCACCTGTTTGAGCGCCCTGTCCGATTGCCCAGTCTCGACGATGGCCCCGCCCCGCGCGAGATCTCCGTCAAGACTCACCTGAACGAGCACGTCGAGGGGAGTCGTGCGGTACCGGGACGCGGCCTCACTCAGCGCGAGGGCCAAAGGGACGTTGTCGACTGAATGCACCACATCGGCATATCGCACTACAGAGCGGCATTTATTGCGCTGCAGTCGCCCGATAAAATGCCAGGTGATCTCGAACTCACCGGCCGAGGCGACCGCTGCGGCCTTGGTCGAGGCCTCCTGGTCACGGTTCTCCCCGATATCGGTGACCCCGAGCGCGGCAAGCCGCACCACGTCCTCGGTCGGATACGTCTTCGTCACACCGATCAAGGTCACCTCACCGGGATCCCGGTTGGCCGCAGCGCAGGCCGCTGCCAGCCGAGATCGCACGCCAGCGACGTTTGCCGCGAGCTCCGCCGTCCGCAGATCGGCCCCACCCGGCGGTATCACGCGCCGTTCTTCAGGAAGTCGGGAACGTCAACGTCGTCGAACAGCACCCGCCGGGGCGGCGGACTCGCCCGCAGCGGCTCCGGGTCCTTGGCCGGCGGCGGAGCGGCAGAGCGTCGCGCTTCGGCCGGGCGGTACGCCGGGGTGCCCCCGTCGAACCCAGCGGCAATGACGGTCACCCGAACCTCGTCACCCAGCGCATCATCGATGACGGCACCAAAGATGATGTTGGCGTCCGGATGGGCGGCGTCGGTCACCAACTGCGCCGCGTCGTTGATCTCGAACAAGCCAAGATCGGACCCGCCCGCGACAGAGAGCAGGACGCCGCGCGCCCCGTCCATGCTCTGCTCCAGCAGCGGGCTGGAGATCGCCGACTCTGCGGCGTCGACCGCCCGGTTGTCCCCGCGAGCGCTGCCGATCCCCATCAGGGCACTGCCAGCGCCACTCATCACGCTCTTGACGTCCGCGAAGTCGAGATTGATGAGACCGGGGGTCGTGATCAGATCCGTGATCCCCTGAACCCCGGACAGCAGCACCTGATCAGCTTGGCGGAACGCGTCCATCATGCTGATCCCGCGGTCTCCGAGCGCCAGCAACCGGTCATTGGGAATGACGATCAGCGTGTCGCACTGGTTCCGGAGCTCCTCGATTCCGCTTTCTGCCTGGACCTGCCGACGCTTGCCCTCGAAGGAGAACGGGCGCGTCACGACCCCGATCGTCAGCGCCCCAAGCTTCCTGGAGATATTGGCGACCACCGGGGCACCCCCAGTCCCCGTGCCGCCGCCCTCACCACAGGTGACGAAGACCATATCGGCGCCCTTCAGGACCTCCTCGATCTCGTCACGATGGTCCTCCGCCGCGTTCTTGCCGACATCGGGATTCGCACCGGCCCCGAGCCCTCTGGTCAGCTCCCTCCCGACGTCGAGCTTGACGTCGGCGTCACTCATCAGCAGCGCCTGCGCATCAGTATTGATCGCGATGAACTCGACGCCCTTCAGGCCAACCTCGATCATTCGGTTGACGGCATTGACGCCGCCGCCACCGATGCCGACGACCTTGATGACCGCGAGATAGTTGTGCGGATGTGTCATCGGGTTGCCATTCCTCTCGAGGTTGGCGAACGGCCGACCCAAGGTGGAGGCCAGATGCCCTGCCCCCCACGGGCGGCGCCCGCCTCACGCGGACAGGGGCTCGGGTCCCGCGAAACCCTAACCCTTTACTAGAGGCTCAGAGTTATGTCAACTCTGGTCTCCTTCGCAAGGTTAAGCGACGCTCGACGCGATCCAAGGACCACCATCGGCGTGTCGTCCAGCCGGGTCGATTCCCGTGGCCCAACAGCGGTTGCTTATCCCTGCCCAGTGCTGAGATCCCCTGAGCGGTCAACGGACCGACACCAGACCCGGCGCGCTGACGTCGAGCACCTTACCTGGCCCGCCCAGCAGCACGATCGCCACCCGGGCCTTCGCATCATTCGCTGTCGAGTCACCCCAGACGACGACCCGGCCATCGGTCAGCTCCAGCCGGATACGCGCCGGCGCCTCGGCGACCAGCGCCCCAAGCGGCTCCAGCAGCTCTGCCGGCAGCGACCGGAGTACGATCATCGCGGCCTTCGTCGCCGGGTCGGTGGCAGACGGCGCCGTCACCCGGACGACCG